>CANNNH010000018.1 GCA_947505915.1 Comamonadaceae bacterium | reverse complement strand
GGCCATACCGATCTGAAAAGGTCTGGGCAATTGGGACAGGTCGAGCTTGAAACTGAACTTCAACTTGTAATCTGCGCCGGGGCGGACCTCAGCCGGCTCGGCGACCCTCCAGCGCGCCACGCGCTGGACTGCCGACAGGGCCTCGGCGAGGGTGTCGTAATTTTGGTTGAAGGTGGCGCGCAGGCTGCTGGTGCTGCCAATCAGGCCCGAGCCGATGTTGACCCGCCAGCGCCGGGTCAATGGCTGGTATGCCAGCCGGATGGTTCGTGAGGCCGCAGCGGCGCGCTGGTCGATCCAGTACCAGCGCTCGCGCAGGATATCGACCTCCAGCACAAAGAAAAGCGGAATACCCTTGAGCAAGGCGTCTTCGACCACGGCAGGCAATTCAAAGCTCAGGTTGGCGCTGAGGTAAATACCTTCTTCTGTGCTTTGGGTTTTGAGCTGGGTCAGCTGGGCACCCGCGGCGTTGGCAGGCCAGCTGGCACACAAGGCGACCCACAGCACGGCCATGACCAGCAGGCCCTGGAACCTGCAACGCTTCGCGCAGCCCTTAAAGAGGCTGCTTTTCCAGCAGTGCGTAATAAAAACCATCGTACTCACGCAGTAAATTGTCCGGGAATACAGGGGCCACCATGCCGCTTTGGGGCAGCAAATGACCGGGGGACGGCAGCAATAGCGCCTCAGTGTGGCGCATAAGAAACGTTTCAATCTGCCCTTGGCCTTCCGCATTGAAAACCGAGCAGGTGCAATAGAGTAAACGCCCGCCCGGACGCAGCAGCGGCCAGAGGGCCTCCAACAGTCGTTTTTGCTGGGCTGCCAGCTGCGCAATGTCCCCGGGGCGGCGCAGCCAGCGCACATCAGGATGCCGGCGAACAATGCCTGATGCGGTGCAGGGCGCATCGAGCAAGATGCCGTCAAACATGCGGCCATCCCACCACCCGACGGGCTGACCGGCGTCCGCCACCACAATCTGCGCATGCAACTGCAGTCGCTCCAGGTTGTGCGCTATGCGTTCGCAGCGCTGCGCGTCAATGTCCAGCGCCAGCACACGGGCATCGGCCCATTCCAGCAGGTGGGCGGTTTTACCGCCGGGGGCGGCGCAGGCATCGAGCAGCTGCAGCGGCTGGCCGGCGGGGGCTGTCAGCCCGGTCAGCAAGAGCTGTGCTGCGAGTTGGGCGCCGGCGTCCTGCACAGAAAAATGGCCCTCGGCATAACCGGGCAGCCTCGGTACGGGGCAAGCCGTTGACAGCAGCACGCCTTGCTCACCGACAGGCGCAGCGTCAATACCTGCGCTCTGCAAGGCCAGCAGGTAGTCGGGCCGGCTGATCTGGCGCTGGTTGACACGCAAGCACAGGGGCGCGCGGCTGTTGTTGGCCTGCAAAATCGCTTGCCAGGCCTGCGGATGGTCTTTGCGGACACCGTCAATCCACCACTGAGGATGGTTCCAGACGGCCTGGGGTTTACGCTCGCACGCGGCCAGCAAAGTTTGGCTTTCACGCAAAAACCGGCGCAGACAGCCGTTGATGAAACTCGCTTGGTGTCGGGTTTCTTCGCCTTGCTTGGCAGCTTCTACCGCCTGGTCCACCAAGGTGTAAGAGGAGTAAAGCGACTCATCGACTTGCGCGGCCAGCGCCAGCGCCACACACAGCAGGGCATCGGCTTGCGGCGGTGGCTCGCGGCTGACCAGCTGCTGGCGCAAAGCCTCGGCCAGACCCAGCCAGCGCAGCGCATGAAAGCCCAGGGCCTGAACACCGGGCCGCAGATGGGGTGCAAGGCGCTCCAGCTCGGCCGTCATGGAACGGCCGGCGCGCACCGCCATCAACAGCGCAGCAGCGCCTTGCAACTGCAGCCAAAGCGGCACTTGCTCTGCGTGCGCCGGCCCGGCGGTGGAGGCCTGGCGCGCCGGCTCAGACATCCGTTTGGCCCAAACGCAGCGCAATCGCTGGCGTAAAGCCGAACAGTCGGGCCAGCATAAGGGTAGGAAACTGCAACTGCGCCGCGTTAAATTGCAGCACAGCCAGGTTGAAAGCCTGGCAGGCAAAAATCAGTTTGCTTTGAATTGCGGTGAGCTGCTGGGCCAGCTCGCGCACCTTCGGGTCGGCTTGCATGGCCAGTGTTGATACGCCTGTCCACAGATGGTCAAACTGTTGCTGCAGGCTTTCTTCGGCAACCATCAACTGCATGGCCAGCAGACCGCTGCTGGGCCTTGAGCGCAGCGCGTCATTGGCAACGCTGACCGTCTTGCGGGCTTGTAACAAGGGTGTCAGCGCCTCAGGATCGTGCTGCAAAAATTCTCCGGCCGCCTCAACCAGTCTGAGAATCAGATCATGCCTTTCCTGAAATTGCATATCGATCGCCACAAAGGCATCGGCAATGAGATTCTTGAGCCGAACCAGCCGGTTGTAGGCGCCCATCGCCCAAAAAACCAGCAAGGCCAGCAATGCAAGGAACGCAATGGAATTTGTACTCATGGCTAACTTTTGACTTTCCTGTACAAGACCAGAACCCCGACTTTAGCTGACACGGCTGCCGCATAAAAAAAGCCCCGCGCCTGAACCGGCACGGGGCTTTGCCCTTGAGGCAGGGTGTCCGCTTAGAACTGCATCAAGCCTGACCGTCAGCGCCTTCGCTGGTCTCAGCCGGCGACAGGGCTTCCAACTCAGCAGCTTCGGACTCGGCGATGGCGCGGCGCTCAGCGTCGTCCATTTGCTCCTTGGCCTTGCGTGCCTGGTGGTAAGCCATGCCGGTACCGGCGGGGATCAAACGACCGACGATCACGTTTTCCTTCAAGCCGCGCAACTCGTCGCGCTTGCCCATGATGGCCGCTTCGGTCAGCACGCGCGTGGTTTCCTGGAAGGAAGCTGCGGAGATGAACGAATCGGTAGACAAAGAAGCCTTGGTGATACCCAGCAACAGGTTGCTGAAGGTCGCCGGGATCTTGCCGTCGGCGCGCAGGGCGTCGTTGGCGTCCAGGATGACCGAACGCTCGACCTGCTCGCCGGCAATGTAGGTGGAGTCACCAACACTCTCGACCACCACACGGCGCAGCATCTGACGAACAATCACTTCAATGTGTTTGTCGTTGATCTTCACACCCTGCAGACGGTAGACGTCCTGCACTTCATCGACGATGTAGCGGGCCAGCTCTTCCATGCCCAGCAAACGCAGGATGTCTTGCGGGTCGGCCGGGCCGTCCACGATCGACTCGCCCTTGTTCACAACCTGGCCTTCGTGCACGAGAATATTTTTCTCTTTGGGCACCAGGTCTTCCCAGACCTTGCCTTCGGGGTCGGTGATCTGCAGGCGGATCTTGCCTTTGGTCTCCTTGCCGAAAGACACGGTACCGGTCATCTCTGCCAGCGTGCCCTTGTCTTTGGGCGTGCGAGCTTCGAACAGTTCGGCCACACGCGGCAGACCGCCGGTGATGTCGCGCGTTTTCTGACCTTCCACCGGAATACGCGCCAGCACTTCGCCGGGGCCCACGTCCTGACCGTCACGCACTTGCACCAGCGCGCCGATCGGAAAGCCGATCGTCACCGAGTGGTCGGTACCGGGGATCTTGACTTCGCTGCCGGAGGCGTCGATCAGTTTGACCTGGGGACGGATCACCTTGGTGGCACCGCGACGCTTAGGATCGATCACCACCAGGGTGGACAGACCGGTCACTTCGTCGAGCTGCTTGGCCACGGTGACGCCTTCTTCGACATTCTCGAACAGCACCTTGCCGGCGAATTCGGTAATGATCGGGCGGGTCAACGGATCCCAGTTGGCCAGAATGGCGCCAGCCTTGATGCTCTGGTCTGCCTTGACCGTCAGGATGGCGCCGTAAGGCACCTTGTGACGCTCACGCTCGCGACCGTGTTCATCATGAATGACGATCTCGCCGGAACGGGCAATCACCACCAGTTCCTTCTTGCCGTTGGTCACATAGCGCATTGGCGCGTTGAAACCGATCTTGCCGCTGGACTTCGCTTCGACGCTCGAAGCGATTGCTGCACGCGAAGCCGCACCACCGATGTGGAATGTGCGCATCGTCAGCTGTGTGCCGGGCTCGCCGATGGACTGGGCGGCGATGATACCGACAGCTTCACCGGTATTGATCAAGCCGCCACGACCCAGGTCGCGGCCGTAGCACTTGGCGCACAGACCAAAGCGGGTGGCACAGGTCAGCGCAGTGCGGACCTTGACTTCATCGACGCCGGCGGCTTCGAGTTCGTCGAGCAGATCTTCGTCGAGCAGCACGCCGGCCTTGACGACCACCGAGCGGTTTTCAGGATGCATCACATCTTCGACCACGGTGCGGCCGAGAACACGGTCGCGCAGGGATTCGATGGTTTCGCCGCCCTCCACAATGGCGCGCATCAGCGAGCCGTCGTTTGTACCGCAATCGTCTTCGGTCACCACCAGGTCTTGCACCACGTCGCACAGACGGCGTGTCAGGTAGCCGGAGTTGGCGGTTTTGAGGGCCGTGTCAGCCAAGCCTTTACGCGCACCGTGCGTGGAGATGAAGTACTGAAGCACGTTCAGACCTTCGCGGAAGTTCGCGGTGATTGGGGTCTCGATGATCGAGCCGTCAGGCTTGGCCATCAAACCGCGCATACCGGCGAGCTGGCGAATCTGCGCTGCAGAGCCGCGGGCGCCGGAGTCGGCCATCATGTAAATCGAGTTGAACGATTCCTGATCGACTTCTTTGCCATGACGGTCAATGGTGCGCTCTTTGGCCAGCTGGGCCATCATCACCTTGGAGACTTCGTCGCCGGCTTTGCCCCAGATGTCCACCACCTTGTTGTAGCGCTCGCCGGAGGTCACGAGACCGGAGACATATTGCTGCTCGATCTCTTTGACTTCTTTTTCCGAACGCTCAATGATGCTCGGCTTTTCTTTAGGCACCAGCATGTCGTCGATGCAGATTGAGATGCCGGACTTGGTGGCCAGACGGAAACCGTTTTGCAAGAGCTTGTCGGCAAATACCACCGTCTCTTTCAAACCGCACTTGCGGAAAGACACGTTGATCAGCTTGGAGATTTCCTTTTTCTTCAACGCTTTGTTAATGTTGGAGAAAGGCAAACCCTTGGGCAGGATCTCGGAGAGCAGCGCACGGCCGGCGGTGGTTTCCCACAGCTTGGTCGAGGGCGTGAACTCACCGGTTTCTTTGTCCTTGGCGTACTCGGTCAGGCGCACATTGATCTTGGCGTTCAGATCAACCTCACCCGCGTCAAACGCGCGCTGCACTTCACCTGTGTCGGCGAAGATCAGGCCTTCGCCCTTGCCGTTGATGCGGTCACGGGTGGTGTAGTACAGACCCAGCACCACGTCTTGCGACGGCACGATGGACGGCTCGCCGTTGGCGGGGAACAGGATGTTGTTGGAGGCCAGCATCAGGGTGCGGGCTTCCATCTGCGCTTCGACTGACAGCGGCACGTGAACAGCCATCTGGTCACCGTCGAAGTCGGCGTTGAAGGCCGAGCAAACGAGCGGGTGCAACTGAATGGCTTTGCCTTCGATCAGGATCGGCTCAAACGCCTGGATGCCCAGACGGTGCAGCGTAGGCGCACGGTTGAGCATGACCGGGTGCTCTTTGATGACCTCTTCCAGAATATCCCACACGACGGGCGTGCCGGATTCGACTTCCTTCTTGGCGGCCTTGATCGTGGTTGCGATGCCCATGGCTTCGAGGCGCGAAAAGATGAAAGGCTTGAAGAGTTCCAGCGCCATGAGCTTGGGCAAGCCGCACTGGTGCAGCTTGAGCGTCGGGCCCACGGTGATAACGGAACGACCCGAATAGTCGACGCGCTTGCCCAGCAAGTTCTGACGGAAACGACCCGACTTGCCTTTGATCATGTCGGCCAGCGACTTGAGTGCGCGCTTGTTGGCGCCGGTCATGGCCTTGCCGCGACGGCCGTTGTCCAGCAAGCTGTCCACGGCTTCTTGCAGCATACGCTTTTCGTTGCGCGCAATGATCTCCGGCGCTTTCAGCTCGAGCAAGCGGCGCAGACGGCTGTTGCGGTTGATGACGCGGCGGTACAGATCGTTCAGGTCGGAGGTCGCAAAGCGGCCGCCGTCCAGCGGCACCAGCGGACGCAGGTCCGGCGGCAGCACGGGCAGCACGTCGAGCACCATCCAATGCGGCTTGATACCGGACTTCTTGAACGCTTCCATCAATTTCAAACGCTTGGCGTTTTTCTTGATCTTGATTTCGGAGCCGGTCAGGTCATTGCGCAGCTTGTCGATTTCGACGTCCAGGTCCAGCCCTTCGAGCAGGTCCTTGATGCCTTCAGCGCCCATCTTGGCGGTGAACTCATCACCGAATTCCTTGCGCTTGGTGTCGTAGTCGTCTTCGGACATGATGCTGAATTTTTTCAGCGGTGTCATGCCGGGG
The DNA here is from genome assembly GCA_947505915.1 of Comamonadaceae bacterium. The sequence goes on along the minus strand of CANNNH010000018.1, from coordinate 8,926 downwards.
TCGGTCACCACGTAGGCTTCAAAGTACAACACGCGTTCGATGTCGCGCAGCGTCATATCGAGCACCAGGCCCAGACGCGATGGCAGCGACTTTAGAAACCAGATGTGCGCGCACGGTGCAGCCAGGTCGATGTGACCCATGCGCTCGCGGCGAACCTTGGTCTGCGTGACTTCAACGCCGCACTTCTCGCAGATGACACCGCGGTGCTTCAGGCGCTTGTACTTGCCGCACAGGCATTCGTAGTCTTTGATGGGGCCAAAGATCTTGGCGCAAAAAAGACCGTCGCGCTCAGGCTTGAAGGTGCGGTAGTTGATGGTTTCAGGCTTTTTGACTTCGCCGAAAGACCACGAACGGATCTTCTCTGGTGAGGCCATGCCGATTTTGATGGCATCGAAATGCTCATCCGGCGTGAATTGCTTGAACAGGTCGAGTAATGATTTCATGGTGTGAACCTTTTCTTTCCTGTTGAATTAAGAACGCTCGAGCTCGATGTCGATGCCCAGGGAGCGGATCTCCTTGACCAGCACGTTGAACGACTCGGGCATGCCGGCCGTGATGGCGTGCTCGCCCTTGACGATGGACTCGTACACCTTGGTGCGGCCCTGCACGTCGTCGGACTTGACGGTGAGCATTTCCTGCAACACGTAGGCGGCGCCGTAGGCCTCGAGTGCCCAGACCTCCATCTCGCCGAAACGCTGGCCACCAAACTGGGCCTTGCCGCCCAGCGGTTGCTGCGTGACCAAGCTGTAAGGACCGGTCGAGCGGGCGTGCATCTTGTCGTCCACCAGGTGGTGAAGCTTCAGGAAGTGCATGTAGCCGACGGTGGTGGTGCGCTCGAACTGATCGCCCGTGCGGCCGTCGTACAACTGCGCTTGCGTGCGGGTTTTCGTCAGGCCTTTGAGCTTGGCGATGTCGTCCGGGTAAGCCAGTTGAAGCATCTTCATGATGTCTTCTTCGGTGGCGCCGTCAAACACCGGCGTGGCAAATGGCACGCCTTGGGTCAGGTTACCCGCCATGGCCAGGATGTCGCGGTCGGACATCGAAGCCAGGTCTTCGGTGCGGCCCGACTTGTTGTAGAGCGTGTCCATGAACTTGCGCAGCTCGGCAATTTTGGTCTCGGCTTGCAGCATGTCGCCTATGCGCTGGCCCAGGCCTTTGGCGGCCCAACCCAGGTGGACTTCGAGCACCTGACCGACGTTCATGCGCGATGGCACGCCCAGCGGGTTGAGCACGATGTCGCACGGTGTACCGTCGGCCATGTAAGGCATGTCTTCGACAGGCACGATCTTGGAGACCACGCCTTTGTTGCCGTGACGGCCGGCCATCTTGTCGCCCGGTTGCAGGCGGCGCTTGACGGCCAGGTAGACCTTGACCATCTTCAACACGCCGGCTGGCAGCTCGTCGCCCTGTGTGAGCTTCTTGCGCTTTTCTTCAAAAGCCAGGTCAAAGCTGTGGCGCGTCTGCTCCATTGAGTTCTTGATACTCTCGAGCTGGCTGGCAACGTCGTCACTGGCCGGACGGATGTCGAACCAGTTGTACTTCTCGACCTCTGCCAGATAGGCCTTGTCGATCTTGCTGCCTTTGGCCAGCTTTTTAGGGCCGCCGTTGGCGATCTTGCCGTTGAGCAGTTTCTCGATGCGGTCAAAGGCGTCGGCTTCGACGATGCGCAGCTGGTCATTCAAATCCAGGCGGAAGCGCTTGAGCTCGTCATCAATGATCTGCTGCGCGCGCTTGTCGCGCACGATACCTTCACGCGTGAAGACCTGCACGTCGATGACGGTGCCTTGCGAGCCCTGGCTCACGCGCAGCGAAGTGTCTTTCACGTCGCTGGCTTTTTCGCCGAAGATGGCGCGCAGCAGTTTTTCTTCCGGTGTCAGCGTGGTCTCGCCTTTCGGTGTGACCTTGCCGACCAGCGTGTCGCCTGGCTGGACTTCAGCGCCCACGTAAATGATGCCGGACTCGTCAAGTCGGTTGAGTTGCAACTCGGACAGGTTCGGAATGTCGCGCGTGATGTCCTCGGCACCGAGCTTGGTGTCGCGGGCCATGACCACGAGTTCTTCGATGTGGATAGAGGTGTAACGGTCTTCAGAAACGACGCGCTCGGAGATCAGGATCGAGTCTTCGAAGTTGTAGCCGTTCCAGGGCATGAAGGCGATCAGCATGTTCTGACCAATGGCGATCTCGCCCAGGTCAGTCGATGCGCCGTCAGCCACCACATCACCCTTGGCCAGCTTGTCGCCGATCTTGACGATAGGACGCTGATGGATGTTGGTGTTCTGGTTAGAACGCTGGTACTTGATGAGGTTGTAGATGTCTACGCCCACTTCACCGGCAACGGCTTCCGCGTCGTTCACGCGCACCACGATGCGGGTGGCGTCCACGTAGTCGACCACACCGCCGCGGTTGGCCGTGACCACTGTGCCGGAGTCGACCGCGGCAACGCGCTCGATACCCGTGCCGACCAATGGCTTTTCAGGACGCAGCACAGGCACAGCCTGACGCGACATGTTGGCACCCATCAGCGCGCGGTTGGCGTCATCGTGCTCGAGGAATGGCACGAGAGACGCAGCGACCGAAACGATCTGCGCAGGCGAGACGTCCATGTACTGCACGCGCTCGGCGCCGCACAAAATCGACTCGCCGTTTTCACGGGCCGACACCAGTTCGCCGGTCAGCTTGCCGTCTTTGTCCAGCAGCGCATTGGCCTGGGCAATCACGTACTTGCCTTCTTCAATGGCCGACAGGTAGTCGATCTGGTCGGTGATCTTGGTGTCAATGACGCGGCGGTACGGTGTCTCAATGAAACCGTATTCGTTCAGGCGCGCATACAAAGCCAGCGAGTTGATCAGGCCGATGTTCGGACCTTCAGGCGTTTCAATCGGGCAGACGCGGCCGTAGTGTGTGACGTGAACGTCGCGCACTTCAAATCCGGCACGTTCGCGCGTCAAACCACCGGGGCCAAGGGCCGAAACACGGCGCTTGTGGGTGATCTCGGCCAGCGGATTGGTCTGGTCCATGAACTGCGACAGCTGCGAGGCGCCGAAGAACTCTTTGAGAGCCGCAGAAATCGGCTTGGAGTTGATCAGGTCATGCGGCATGAGCGGCTCTTGCTCGGCCTGACCCAAACGCTCTTTGACAGCTTTTTCGATACGCGCCAGACCGGTGCGGTACTGGTTTTCAGCGAGCTCGCCCACGCAACGCACGCGGCGATTGCCCAGGTGATCGATGTCATCGACCTGGCCATTGCCGTTGCGCAAGTCCACCAGAATTTTCACGACAGCGAGGATGTCCTCATTGGTCATGACCATCGGGCCTGTGGATTCAGGACGGCCCACGCGGGCATTGAACTTCATGCGACCGACCTTGGACAGGTCGTAGGTGTCCGGGTTGTAGAACAAACGCTGGAACAGAGCCTGCACAGCGTCTTCAGTTGGCGGCTCGCCGGGGCGCATCATGCGGTAGATAGCAACACGGGCGGCGAATTCGTCGGCCGTTTCGTCAGCGCGCAGGGTCTGCGAAATGTAGGCGCCCTGGTCGAGCTCGTTGGTGTACAGCACTTGCAGTTCTTGCACGCCCGAGCTGCGCAGCTTTTTTAGCAGCACTTCGGTCAGCTCGTCGTTGGCCTTGGCAATGATCTCGCCGGTTTCGGCGTCGACCATGTTCTTGGCGACCACGCGGCCGATCAGGAAGTCTTCAGGCACGCTGATGGAGGTGGTGCCGGTTTGTTCGAGTTCGCGGGTGTGGCGAACAGTGATGCGTTTGTCTTTGGCGACGACGACCTTGCCGGCCTTGTCGGTGATGTCAAAGCGGGCGACTTCACCGCGCATGCGCTCGGCGACGAACTCCATTTGCGCGCCACTGTCCATCAGACGGAAGTGGTCGAACACGAAGAAGTTAGCAAGAATCGATTCATGGTTCAGGCCGATGGCCTTGAGCAGGATCGTGACCGGCATCTTGCGGCGACGGTCAACACGGAAGTACAGGATGTCTTTCGGGTCGAACTCGAAGTCCAGCCAGGAGCCGCGGTAAGGGATGATGCGGGCCGAAAACAGCAACTTGCCCGAGCTGTGGGTCTTGCCCTTGTCGTGTTCAAAGAACACGCCCGGCGAGCGGTGCAGCTGCGAGACGATGACACGCTCGGTGCCATTGATCACGAACGAGCCCTTGTCTGTCATCAGGGGCACTTCGCCCATGTAGACCTCTTGCTCTTTGACTTCCTTGACCACCTTGGACTGCGATGTCGAGGACTCGCGGTCATAGATGATGAGCTGAACCTTGGCGCGCACGGCAGAGGCAAAAGTCAGACCACGGGTCTGGCACTCGCGCACATCAAACGCCGGCTTGGCCAGGTTGTACTCGAGGAATTTCATCTCGACAAACCCGTTGTGCGAGACGATCGGGAAGGCATTGTCAAACGCGGCCTGAAGGCCCTCGACCTGACGCGCTTTGGGCGCACGATCGGCTTGCAAAAAGGCCGTGTAGGCATCTTTTTGCATCTGCAACATGTAAGGAACTGCCAACACGCTTTCGCGGTTGCCGAAGCTTTTGCGAATCCGCTTGCGCTCGGTATATGAATAGGCCATGAGTTCTCCGCTTGAATGGGACACGAACGAGTTAAAACAAACTGGTTGAATTGGCTCTGGCGACTGTCTTGAATGAATACACCACGTAAACAATCAGACTTGGTGGTTGGCCACTACCAACCATGGCGGACGGTGACGCATTGCACGTCACCCGAACCAAGGCGCTTTCTGCAGTCGGGGTCAGAAAGCACTGCAAAAAAGACTGAGGGGCAATCTGCTTTGCAGCGCATCGCTGCACACGTTGAAACACCAAAGGCTGGAAGCCCGAAACCGGTCTTCCAGCCTCTGTGAACCCAAGGATTACTTGAGTTCGACTTTCGCGCCAGCTTCTTCGAGCTTCTTCTTGGCGGCTTCAGCGTCAGCCTTTGGAGCGGCTTCTTTGACTGCTTTGGGAGCGCCGTCCACCAGATCCTTGGCTTCTTTGAGGCCCAGACCGGTGATTTCGCGCACAGCCTTGATGACCGACACTTTGTTAGCGCCAGCTTCGAGCAGCATGACGGTGAAGTCAGTCTTCTCTTCAGCTGCAGCGGCGCCACCACCACCACCGGCGGCAGCAGGTGCAGCCATGGCTGCAGCGCTCACGCCAAACTTCTCTTCGATGGCTTTCACCAGTTCGTTGAGTTCGAGGACCGTCATGCTGTCAAGCGCGGTCAAAAATGCGTCTTTGTCGAATGCCATTTTTTGTTTTCCTAAAAAGTTGGGTACAAGTTACGCTGCAGCAGCTTCTGCTGCTGGCGCTGAAGCTTCTGAAGCTCCGCCTTTTTTCGCTGCCAGCGCGCCCAGCACAACGGCTGTACGCGACATGGGCGACATGAGCAAGCCACACACCTGGGCCAGCAAAACTTCTTTCGAAGGGATGTTGGCCAATTGCTTGACGCCGTTGACGTCCAGGACTTTTCCACTGATGGCACCTGCGCGAATCACCAACTTGTCGTTGGTTTTCGCGAAGTCAGACACCACCTTGGCGGCAGCGACTGCATCGACGGAAAAGCCATAGATCAGCGGTCCGGTCATCTGGTCGGACAAGGCTTCGAATGAGCTTCCAGCCACGGCACGGCGAGCCAGGGTGTTTTTCAACACGCTCAGGTTCACGCCTTTGTCGCGGGCTTGGCTGCGCAGACGAGTCATGTCAGCGACCGTGATGCCACGGTACTCCGCCATCACGAGCGTTTGAGCTTTAGCTGCGAGGCCAGTCACTTCATCAATGACGGCTTGTTTCTCACTGCGATTGAGACTCAAGGTCTACTCCTTAAAAATGTGTCGTCGGCCAGGGCCTTCAACACGCTCATATTCAGCGACCAACTGTTTTTTGATTTCTTGCAAAACCATTCAAGCAGCGGGTACGCCATCTGCGTTGGCTGTCTTTCGATTAAGTGCCGGTGCGGGTCTTTCAACCCATGCCCCGGCACGCCAACGGTCCTGGATGACCTGCCGGGAAAACCCGGCAGCCCACCACTTTGAGAAGCACTTGCGTGCCGCTCAAAATTCTTTCTCTTAAGCGACGATGGTTTGTGTGTCGACGCGAACGCCCACACCCATGGTCGACGAAACAGCCACTTTGCGCAGGTAAACACCTTTGCTGCTAGCTGGCTTGGCTTTGTTCAAGGCGTCGATCAGTGCCGCCAGGTTGCCCTGCAGCTTGTCGGTGTCGAAGGAACGACGGCCGATGGTGCCGTGCACGATGCCAGCCTTGTCAACGCGGAACTGAACCTGACCAGCTTTGGCATTGCGAACCGCGGTGGCCACGTCTGGAGTGACAGTACCGACCTTGGGGTTAGGCATCAGACCGCGTGGGCCCAAGACCTGACCGAGTGTTCCGACCACGCGCATCGCGTCAGGCGAAGCAATGACCACATCGAAGTCCATCTTGCCGGCTTTGATCTCGGCAGCCAGATCGTCCATGCCGACGATGTCGGCGCCAGCGGCGCGGGCCTCATCAGCTTTGGCACCCTGGGCAAACACAGCCACACGGGCGGTCTTACCAGTGCCGTTAGGCAGCACAACGGCGCCACGCACGACCTGGTCGGATTTCTTGGAGTCCACACCAAGTTGCACAGCCACGTCGATGGATTCATCGAACTTCGCGACAGCGTGTTCCTTGACGATGCCCAGGGCATCCACCAATGGATACAGCTTGAGGCTGTCTACTTTGCCCACCAGGGCTTTTTGACGTTTGCTCAACTTGCTCATACAACACCTTCCACCGTAACGCCCATGGAACGGGCAGAACCGGCGATCGTGCGCACTGCGGCGTCAAGATCAGCTGCGGTCAAATCTTTCATCTTGTGCTTGGCGATTTCCTCGAGCTGAGCGCGGGTGATCTTGCCGACCTTGACGGTGTGCGGCGTCGAAGAGCCCTTGTCCAGCTTGATGGCTTTCTTGATCAGCGTGACAGCCGGTGGCGTCTTGATGATGAAGGTAAAGCTCTTGTCGGCGTAAGCCGTGATCACCACAGGCAGTGGCAGGCCGGGCTCAACACCCTGGGTCTGCGCATTGAATGCCTTGCAGAATTCCATGATGTTCAGACCGCGCTGACCCAGTGCCGGGCCGATCGGGGGGGACGGGTTGGCCTTGCCAGCTGGTACTTGCAGCTTAACGAAGCCGACGATTTTTTTCGCCATACTTTTCTCCTTGCGGGTCAAGCGCCAGAACTCTAGGCCCTGGCTCCCCGGGGGTTACACAACTCTCAAAAAGTTCTTTCGAACCTGCCGCGCCGAGTTGCAAAGCGCGAAATTTATTTAACTGCTCTGAGTCGATGCTCAGGTTTTCTCAATCTGACTGAATTCCAACTCCACCGGCGTGGCGCGACCGAAAATCGTCACCGACACACGCACTTTGTTTTTGTCGTAGTTGACTTCTTCGACCGTGCCGTTGAAGTCAGTGAACGGACCATCTTTAACGCGCACATACTCACCGGTCTCAAACTCCACTTTGTGACGCGGCTTCTCGGTACCCACTTGCATCTGCTCGACGATCTTGCGCACATCTCCTTCTGAGATGGGGGCCGGGCGGTTTTTGGCACCGCCAACAAAGCCAGTGACTTTGTTGGTGTGCTTAACGAGGTGCCAGCTCTCGTCATCCATGACCATTTCAACGAGCACATAGCCCGGAAAGAAACGACGCTCGGTGGTTTTCTTTTGGCCGTTTTTGATCTCAACCACTTCTTCGGTGGGCACCAGAAAACGGCCGAATTTGGACTGCATACCGGCGCGGTTGATGCGCTCGACGATGTTGCGCTCAACAGCTTTTTCCATGCCCGAGTAAGCATGAACCACATACCACTGCATACCAGGAGCGGGCAAAAAAGAAGCCATGACTTCTTCGCCGGTCAACTCGGCTTTCACGGGCGTGTTCAGAGTGCTCATTATTTTTTCCACCCAAGTATCAGGTCATAAAACACCCATTCGAGTGTCTTGTCGGTGAGCCACAAAAACAAGGCCATGACGACAACAAAGCCGAACACGTAAAGCGTCATCTGAATAGCTTCTTTGCGCGTAGGCCACACTACTTTTTTCACTTCTCGCCAGGCATCGCGGGCAAAGGCCACCAGTTGCTTGCCCGGCTCTGAAATACCAAAAACAACCAGCGCAGCAACGATGCCGCCAACCAGCACAGCCCATTGGGCGATGGGGCCTTGCTTGGCGACGAGGTAAAAACCCGCCAACGCGCCCACCACGAGCGCGACCGCCAACACCAGCTTGGCCTTGTCAGCCACAGTGCTGACAGTTTCAACTTGAGTAGACGCCATGTTTGCCGAATTTCCTGTTTCTTCTACGCTGTCTTTTCAGACATTTAAGCCCGCCAGAGGTCTGAGACACCCGGCGGGCTTGCTTTGTTACTTATTCCCATCACCGTCCGCCCGGTGCAGCCGGGTCCCTCAGGTGGCAGGGGCAGTAGGAATCGAACCTACAACCTTCGGTTTTGGAGACCGACGCTCTGCCAATTGAGCTATACCCCTAAAAAACTTCAATGCCTTAAGCGAGGATCTTGGCAACCACACCGGCGCCGACGGTCCGGCCGCCCTCGCGGATAGCAAAGCGCAGACCCTCTTCCATGGCGATCGGGTTGATCAGCTTGACAGTGATCGACACGTTGTCACCCGGCATCACCATCTCTTTGCCTTCCGGCAACTCAATCGCACCCGTCACGTCCGTCGTGCGGAAGTAGAACTGGGGACGGTAGTTGTTGAAGAACGGTGTGTGGCGGCCGCCCTCGTCCTTGGACAAGACATAGATCTCGCCCGTGAAGTGGGTGTGCGGCTTGATCGAGCCGGGCTTGCACAGCACTTGGCCGCGCTGCACGTCTTCGCGCTTGGTGCCGCGCAGCAAAATACCCACGTTGTC
>CANNNH010000017.1 GCA_947505915.1 Comamonadaceae bacterium | reverse complement strand
GATTTAAAGTGGATACAGGCCTTTCTGGTAAGTTTTAGAGGTATTCCTGCTTCTAAGTGGTTAATTACTAGTATAAATTTGCTTTTTCAGTACCTGTTTGGATTGCTTTCAAAAGGGTATTCCCGTCACCCATTTCACTAGATTGGCCACGCAACCATTCAGTTGCAAAGTTGACCTCGCTACGGGTCGTTTTGATGCGTTTTAAAGGCATTTCCAAGGGGCTGGAAGGAGGTGTTTCGTGAGTGGGTATGACCGACCCCTGGTCGGGTGACGGGTCACGATCAGTTCCAGCAATCTGGTCATAGGCAAGCTGAATGGCATGACGCTTTTTCCCAGTTACTGCATTGACCCCGTAGTGGCGCATCATGCTTTGGGAACTCCAGCCCATAAGCTCCTCAATAACGTTCGCCGGTGTGTCCACCTCGACTAGGCGTTGTTTGAATCCGTGGCGTAGGCAATGAGCCGTCAATTTAAAGCCATTGGTCTTTAAGAAACATCCTGTCGTGGCACTGGCTGCATTTGCACTGCTAGGGCGCTTCATGCACATATAAATTTCAAGCCATGAGGCTAGCTCAGGGAGTACAGGGAACGGACGTTCACTGTGCGCAGTTTTAAGGGCGCGCAAAGCGTTTGGGCGGATACGAAGCTGGTCTTTGTCAGCATCGAGGTCGCTGGGCTGTATGCCCCAAACTTCAGACAGACGTAACCCCGTCAAAGCAATGACCGCCAGCATTGGGATCACGTAGCTTAGTTCTCGTCGAGGGTGTTCTTGGAGCACCTGCATCAAGCCTTGATGCTCTTTAGAGGATGGAGTGTGACGACGAATAGCGTCTGTTCCGAGTCCCAGTATGGGCTGTCGAGCAAACGGATTTCTGGTGATAACGTCCAGTGCATCAGCTGCCTTGCTCCATACTGCGCGTAAGGTGTGAATTTCACGATCAACCGATGTGGTTTTGACTGCCTTGCACCTGTGCGTGATGTAGGCAGCAACGTTCGATCGAGTGATTTGATCCATTGGTCTGTCCCCTACAAAGTCATTGAAGATGCCTACAAAACGGGTTGCGTCGCGAATGGGTTTGTCTGTGGACTTCATGTGCCCTCGTCCGGCTTGAGATGCCCACAGTTCAACTGCCTCACTAAAGAGGTTGCCTGCTTGTCCGCTGCTCAATACTCCTAGCAGGTGATCGCCGAATGGGGTGTAGATGGTTTTGTGTGTGTATCCGTCACCATCAACGCTATAGAAGGCTTTAACCGAGTCTGTGAGCATGGCGAGGGTGTTGGCTGCTGCTTCACCCTCTTTGGTCCGACGCAAGCTTTCTGCCCGTATGCCGGGCAGGTCTTCAACTTCATTGAACCAGAGCCATGTCTTTGCTGCTGCAACCAAATCCTTTGTCGTGTTGGTGCGTCCCGCCCTATCCCTTACAGAGACAACTTGCAAGTGTTCAATATCGGTAGACCGCTGCACGGCTACGACACTAGCTTCATGCAGGGTTGTGGTGGGGGTGCTGCCTATTCGCCGCTTAAAGCGCTCTGGGAACACTTCGTGATGGGTAGGGAAGGTTCCCTTGTGAGGGCTAATCCTCTTCACAAATAGGAAGCTCTGGCCACTGGAAGTGTTGCCAATTTCTAAATATTTCATATGCTTGTCCCGTGAGTTGACCCGTGAGGCGGGTAGCAATATCACGTAAGCTGAATGAAATCAACAACATGCGTTGTTTTTATGGTGCGGCTGGCGGGGATCGAACCCACGACCCTTGGCTTCGGAGGCCAATACTCTATCCACTGAGCTACAGCCGCAACGCTGATTTGATGGGGGAAGTGCGCCTAAGGACACTCAGTGCGCAAAAAGCGTGAACTTGCTTCACTTGCCATGTTTTGATTCTAGCAGTCGCCCTGTTGTACTGAATGCTCACCGGGCTTCGGCAGAGGTGGCCGCTATAATCTTTGGCTGCTAGGTAATTGCCTGACTGCTCTCCTATTTCCAGTTTTTTTGAGGACGCCATGAGCGCTAACGACAACAACACGGCTCACGAAGAAGACCACACCGGTCCGGTTAAAACGCCTAAGCAGTTGCTGCTGATGGTTTTGTACTCTTTCGTGGTTCCCATCTTTGCCATCATTGCGCTGGTCTACTACGTGACCTCTGGCAACATGCCGGCAGCGGGCTCCACCAATACCGAAAAAGAATTGGCTTTGCGGATTCAAAAAGTTGGCAGCGTTGAAATTCGTGATGCCAATCGCCCCCTCAAGTCAGGCGCTGAAGTGTATGTCGCCCAGTGTGCTGCATGCCATACGGCGGGTTTGGCCGGTGCGCCTAAATTTGCTGATGCTGGCGCATGGGCGCCTCGCCTGAAGACAGGTTTTGAAGCCCTTTGGAACTCTGCACTCAAAGGCAAAAATGCCATGGGCGCGCAGGGCGGCGGCGACTTCACTGACATTGAAATCGGCCGCGCTGTGGTTCACTTGACAGCGTCTGCAGGTGGCAAGTTTGCTGAGCCAGCGGCGCCAGCAGCTGTCAAGTAATTTACTTTCTTCTTTGCTAAATGGCCGGTCCCTGACCGGCCTTTTTTTGTGCCAGCGCCGGGCTTCGCACGTAGCCAAAGCGCAAAGGTAATTCACTGGCTTGAATTTCCTGGGGTACCCAGAGCCCGCAGTCCACGGCTTCTGCGGCATGCGTCATATCTTGGGTGTGCACCAAACCAAAACCGATGCCGGTCTCCAGGTAAAGCCGCCCATACTGGTCCATGATGCAGCGCTGCACGCGGGCAGGCTCGCCGGTGTGTGCATAGACAGAAAAGTCTGTGTGAACCCGGCACACCAGTGGCGTGGCTTCGAGTTCAACGTAAACGCGCTGGGGGCCGTTCTGAAAGTACCACTGGCCGCTGGTGTCGGCTTCGTAGTTACGCTGGATGAAGTCTATGAGTTTGTCGTGCCGCAGCAGCGAGCCCTTGCTCAAGGCGCTGCCGCCAGCAAACGGGCCGGCGGCCTGGGCCTGGTCATCACGCATGTACCAGTTGCCACGCGCATCCAGTCCTAACCAGCCAAAACAGTTGGGCACGTTGGGCCATTTGGCCAGCGCTGCTTTGACAATGTCGTCCATGAGTTGACTGTCTCCAATGCTATTGTTTTGCAGGTATTTTGACTGCAGATACAGGCAGATGCTGCGCCAGAAATTCACACACGGCCATGGGCATGGCACGCACATGTGCCACCCCTGGCCAGGCTCCCAAGGCCTGCGGAAAGCCCACATGGCCTCCTTCTTCTGGTTGCCACAGTGTGACGCTGGCGCTGACTTCGTGCGCATCCGGCAGACTTTTGCTCGGCACAAAGGGGTCATTGTGTGCGTTCATGACTAACGCCGGCACATGGATGCGTACGAGGTGCGGCTTGGCAGAGGCCCGGGCCCAGTAGTCATTGGTGTCTTTAAAGCCATGCAGCGGTGCAGTGACCACATTGTCAAAGTCGTAGAGATCGCGCGCGTTGAGCAAGTCTTGACGGCTGAACAGTTGGGGGTACGTGCTCAGTTTTTGTAATGCCTTGGGAACCATGCTGTTTAAAAACATTCGGGTGTAAACCAGCCGGTTAAAGCCCTTGCCCAGGGCATGCCCGCTGGCCGCCAGGTCGAGCGGTGCGCTGACGGCGCTGATGGCAAGCACCAACTCAGCGGCGGCATTTTCGAGCTCACCGGCCCAGCGCATGAGGGCATTACCGCCCAGAGAAATGCCCACAGCGAAGATCGGGCCAGTGTGTTGTTGTTTAAAACGGCGCAGGATCCAGTCGATCTCAGCGAAATCGCCCGAATGGTAGGCACGCGGTGCGCGATTGATCTCACCCGAGCAGCCCCTGAAGTGCGGCACTGCACAGGCCCAGTTGCGGGCTCGCGCGGCGTCTGCAAATGCTTGGGCATAGTGGCTGTCTGACGCGCCCTCGAGACCATGAAAGACCACCAGCAGGGGGCGATGCTCTAGCTCTGTGCCTGCATCATCTTGCAGCCAGTCAACGTCGACGAAGTCTTGATCGGGTGAAGTCCACCGCTCACGCTGGAACTGCGGCTTGGCGTTGAGGTAACGCAAGCCCCGGGTGGAGGCCCAGATGGTTTGGAGATCGCCACCCGGCAACCACCAAGGCGCACGGTAGTTCATGCTGTCAGTGCAAGACCGACGGAATGTCGTTAGCGGCCTGTTCTTGCATGGTTCCCGGGCTTGCATGGTGTGCCACCAGGCGCCAGCCTTGTGGCGTTTTGAGGTAGACATTGGTGGCGATCACGCTGGCATGCGCAGGTCCGTCCGCCGTCATGACTTCAATGCGCTCCAGCACACTGTGAACGCTCGCGCCCAAAGTTTCAACACGTCGAACATGTTCAATGTGGGCGCGCACCGTGCCGTGCGCAAAAAGTGCTGCAAAGGCACTGCGTATAGCCTGTACACCGACTTGGCGGCTGCCGCCGGGGTGGACGCAAACGATGTCTTCTTCATCCGCCCAGCAGGCCATGAGCTTATCGATGTCACCGAGTTGCAGCGCATCGTAAAAAGCGGCTTCTGTGTCATCGGCATGGCCGTTGTGTGTGAGATTGGGTTTGGTAGGTCTCATGGTTAAAAAGCTTATCCCTTCCTTAAGTCATTGACACGCCAGCCATAAAAAAACCGGCCTGCAGGGGCCGGTTTTTTCACTGCATGCGCATCCACACAGTCCGCGCGGCTTATCGCTTTTGACGGTATTTTCGCAGCGCTGTGATCTGCGCAATCATGACAGCCAATTCAGACTGCGCATGGGCCAGGTCGATGTCGCTTTTGGCATTTTTCAACGCCTCTTCAGCCGCTTTCTTGGCTTCGGTGGCTTTGGCTTCGTCCAAGTCTTTGCCGCGAATGGCTGTATCGCTGAGCACAGTGATTGAGTTGGGCTGAACTTCCAGCACACCACCGGCCACAAAAACAAACTCTTCAGAGCCATCGGCTTTTTCGATGCGCACGGCGCCGGGACGGATGCGCGTGATCAGCGGCGTATGGCGGGGGAAAATACCCAGCTCGCCGGTCTCGCCGGGCAGGGCCACAAAACGGGCCTCGCCCGAAAAGATCGACTCTTCGGCGCTGACGACATCGACGTGGATGGTATTCATGTGGAGCCTGCCTTAGATCTTCTTGGCTTTTTCGAAGGCTTCGTCAATCGTGCCGACCATGTAGAAAGCCTGCTCTGGCAGGTGATCGCACTCGCCGGCCACGATCATCTTGAAGCCGCGGATGGTTTCGGCCAGGCTGACGTACTTGCCGGGCGAGCCGGTGAACACTTCAGCCACGTGGAAAGGCTGCGACAGGAAACGCTGAATCTTGCGGGCGCGGGCCACGGCCAACTTGTCCTCAGGGGCCAGCTCGTCCATGCCCAGAATCGCGATGATGTCGCGCAACTCTTTGTAGCGCTGCAAGGTGCCCTGCACGGCGCGGGCCGTGGCGTAGTGGTCTTCGCCCACCACGTTAGGGTCAAGCTGTCGGCTGGTCGAATCCAGCGGGTCCACGGCAGGGTAGATACCCAGCGAAGCGATGTCACGCGAGAGCACCACGGTGGAGTCCAGGTGGGCAAAGGTGGTGGCAGGCGACGGGTCGGTCAAGTCATCGGCTGGCACGTAAACGGCTTGGATGGAAGTGATAGAGCCGACCTTGGTGGAGGTGATCCGCTCTTGCAGGCGGCCCATCTCTTCGGCCAGTGTTGGCTGGTAACCCACAGCCGATGGCATGCGACCAAGCAGCGCGGACACTTCGGTGCCGGCCAGTGTGTAACGGTAAATGTTATCCACGAAGAACAGAACGTCACGGCCTTCGTCGCGGAAAGACTCGGCAATCGTCAGGCCGGTCAGCGCCACACGCAAACGGTTTCCTGGGGGCTCATTCATCTGGCCGTAGACCATGGCCACTTTGGATTCACCGAGGTTCTCGAGGTTCACAACGCCGGAGTCGGCCATCTCGTGATAGAAGTCATTGCCTTCACGGGTACGTTCACCCACACCGGCAAACACGGACAGACCCGAGTGCGCCTTGGCGATGTTGTTGATGAGTTCCATCATGTTCACGGTCTTGCCAACGCCAGCGCCGCCGAACAAGCCGACCTTGCCGCCTTTGGCGAACGGGCAAACCAGGTCAATCACCTTGATGCCGGTTTCCAGCAATTCCTGTGATGGCGAGAGTTCATCGTAGGCCGGGGCTTTGCGGTGAATAGGCGCCATCAGGGTCTGGTCAACCGGGCCGCGCTCGTCGATGGGCGCGCCCAGCACATCCATGATGCGGCCCAGTGTGGCCTTGCCCACAGGCACCGTGATGTTAGCGCCCGTGTTGTAAACCATATTGCCGCGACGCAGACCGTCGGACGTGCCCAGCGCAATGGTACGCACGATGCCGTCGCCGAGTTGCTGTTGCACCTCAAGGGTCAGCGCGGAGCCTTCCATTTTGAGCGCGTCATAAATGCTAGGCATTTCGTTGCGCTGGAACTCCACGTCCACCACAGCGCCAATACACTGAACAATCTTGCCTTGAGCTTGAGCCATGATTGAAACCTCTTTCGTTCTTACGTTCTTTAGATTCTGATGTGCTGCGGGGCCATCGGCCTAGACAGCTGCTGCACCTGCGACGATTTCCGAAAGTTCTTTCGTGATCGCCGCTTGACGCGTCTTGTTGTAGACCAGCTTGAGTTCGCCAATCACGCTGCCGGCATTGTCGGTAGCGGCCTTCATGGCCACCATGCGCGCCGATTGCTCGGACGCCATGTTCTCAGCCACGGCCTGGTAAACCAGCGCTTCTGTGTAACGCACCAACAAGTCATCGATCACGCTTTGTGCATCGGGCTCGTAGATGTAGTCCCAGCTGTACGCTGTTTTATCTGCCTGCATGTCCTTTAAGGGAAGCAACTGCTCTATCACCGGCTCCTGGCGCATGGTGTTGATGAACTTGGTGTAGCAAAGATACACCGCGCTGACCTTGCCTTCGCTGTAAGCGTCGAGCATCACCTTGACCGGGCCAATGAGTTTTTCGAGGTGAGGCTTGTCACCCAATTGCGTTGCATGCGAGACCACCTGCGCGCCAACGCGATTCAAGAAACCCAGGCCCTTGTTGCCGATGGCAACAGCTTGCGCTTTCTTACCGGCAGCTTGAGCTTCTTTGAGTTTGCCCGTCACAGCGCGCAAAATATTGGTGTTCATGCCGCCGCACAGCCCTTTGTCCGTGGTCACGACAATAAAGCCGGTGACCGCTGACTCATTGGTCTGCATGAATGCATGCGTGTACTCAGGGTTGGCATGACTCAGATTGGCTGCGATGTTGCGAATTTTGTCGCTGTACGGACGCGCTGCACGCATGCGCTCCTGCGCTTTGCGCATCTTGGAAGCGGCCACCATTTCCATGGCCTTGGTGATCTTCTTGGTGTTTTCCACCGACTTGATCTTGCCGCGTATTTCCTTGCCTGCTGCCATATGTGTTCCTAAATGTTTCTGAAAGCTTGTGGCTTTTATCTATTCAGGGGGATATCAGGCGAAGGACTTTTTGAACGCGGTCACAGCAGTCGTCAGTTCAGCCTCGGCATCTTTATCCATGGCTTTGTTGGCTTCAAGCTTGGCCATCAAGGCAGCATGCTTGTCCTTGAGATAGCTGTGCAGGCCGGCTTCAAACGCCAGAACCTTCTTGACATCGATGTCGTCCATGAAGCCTTTGTTCACAGCGAACAGCGTGGCACCCATGGTAGAGATCGACAGTGGAGAGTACTGAGCCTGCTTGAGAAGTTCTGTCACGCGGGCACCGCGGTCAAGCTGCTTGCGGGTGGCTTCGTCCAGGTCAGAGGCGAACTGCGCGAAAGCGGCCAATTCACGGTACTGGGCCAGGTCGGTACGAATACCGCCGGACAAACTCTTGATCAGTTTGGTCTGGGCTGCACCACCGACGCGCGACACCGAGATACCGGCATTGATAGCGGGGCGGATACCGGCATTGAACAAGCTGGTTTCCAAAAAGATCTGGCCGTCGGTGATCGAGATCACGTTGGTTGGCACGAAAGCAGACACGTCTCCGGCTTGCGTTTCGATGATCGGCAGGGCCGTCAGTGAACCCGTCTTTCCTTTGACTGCGCCTTTGGTGAAGTCTTCAACATATTTTTCGTTCACGCGGGCAGCGCGCTCGAGCAGACGGCTGTGCAGATAGAACACGTCGCCGGGGTAGGCTTCGCGGCCTGGTGGACGGCGCAGCAGCAAGGAGACCTGGCGGTAAGCCACGGCCTGCTTTGACAAGTCGTCATACACGATCAGCGCGTCTTGCCCGCGGTCGCGGAAGTACTCGCCCATGGTGCAGCCCGAGTAGGCGCTGACGTACTGCATGGCCGCCGACTCAGAAGCCGACGCAGCCACCACGATGGTGTATTCCATCGCGCCGGCTTGCTCTAGGGCGCGCACAACGTTCTTGATGGAAGAAGCTTTTTGCCCGATCGCCACGTAGATGCACGGAACGTTCTGGCCTTTTTGGTTGATGATCGCGTCGATGGCCACGGCTGACTTGCCGGTCTGGCGGTCGCCGATGATCAGTTCGCGCTGACCGCGCCCGATCGGCACCATCGAGTCGATAGACTTCAGGCCGGTTTGCAATGGCTGGTCGACCGATTTACGGGCGATCACACCAGGTGCGACTTTTTCGATCACGTCAGTCAACTTGGCGTTGATAGGGCCTTTGCCATCGATCGGCTGACCCAGCGCATTCACAACGCGGCCCAGCAGCTCGGGGCCGACGGGGACCTCCAAAATACGGCCGGTACACTTGACTGTGTCACCTTCAGCAATGTGCTCGTACTCACCAAGAACCACGGAGCCGACGGAGTCGCGCTCAAGGTTCAGCGCCAGGCCATAGGTCGGCGTGCCGTCAGCGGTGGCGGGAAATTCAAGCATCTCGCCTTGCATCACATCGGACAGGCCGTGGATGCGCACGATACCGTCAGCCACAGACACCACAGTGCCCTGGTTGCGAATGTCGCTGCTGGCGCCAAGGCCTTCAATACGGCTCTTGATCAGTTCAGAAATTTCTGCTGGATTGAGTTGCATGACTCTTTCCTTCTTTCTAGGTTGTTGGCTGAACCTGAGCGAACGCTCAGGCTATCAGCGCCACTTTCATTTGTTCCAAACGGGCTTTGACCGAAGTGTCTAGCACCTCGTCGCCCACCACGACGCGCACGCCGCCTATCAGCGCCGGCTCGATTTCGACCTGCACGTTGAGCTTGCGTTTAAAGCGCTGTTCCAGCGTCTTCGCCAGCTCAGCCAGCGCCGCGCCATCAAGCGCAAAAGCGCTGTAGACCACAGCATCGGAAGAGCCGGTTTCCGCATTTTTCAAGGCACGAAACTGGACGGCAATTTCGGGCAATGCGTTGAGCCGGCTGTTGTCAATCAAGACCCGCAGGAAGTTCTTTGCCTTTTCAGGCAGCGAAGTCTTAGCAACACCGGTGACCACGTCAAAAGTCTGCTGGGCTGTGACTTTTGGTCCGTGCGCAAACTGCAGCAACTGATCGTTGGCCGCGATCGCAGCCAGCTCGTCGAGCCAGACTGCGGATGCGGCCAAATCCGTGCGACACGCCTTGAACAGCGCTTCAGCGTAGGGACGGGCGATAGTGGCGAGTTCAGCCATGTTTACAGCTCGGTTTTCAGACGGCCCAGCAAGTCGGCATGCACGCTGGCATTGACTTCCTTGCGCAGGATCTGCTCGGCACCCTTCACCGCCAACGCGGCGACCTGATCACGCAGCACCTCGCGGGCCTTGATGCTTTGCTGCTCAGATTCAGCGTGGGCAGCAGCGATGATTTTCGCGCCTTCTGCCGCTGCTTTGCCCTTGGCTTCTTCAATCATGGCGTGCGCACGGCGCTCGGCTTCCGCCAGACGCACAGCCGACTCGTTGCGCGACTTGGCAAGCTCTTCTTCAACGCGCTTATTGGCCACGGTGAGTTCAGACTTGGCCTTGTCGGCAGCAGCCAGGCCTTCGGCGATCTTGCTGGCACGTTCGTCCAGTGCAGCCGCGATGGGCGGCCACACGAATTTCATCGTGAACAGGACCAGCAATGCGAAGACGATAGCTTGCGCTACCAGAGTTCCATTAATGTTCACAGCTAATCTCCTAGTGCGAGGTTGTCGACCAGGAATTACTTGGCAGCAGCAGCGGCCGCAGCGCGAGCGATTTGAGCGATGAAAGGATTGGCAGTGGCGAACCACAGAGCAATACCGGTGCCGATAATGAAAGCAGCGTCAATCAGGCCGGCCAAAACGAACATCTTGGTCTGCAGTTCACCCATCAGCTCAGGCTGGCGGGCAGCAGCTTCAAGGTACTTGCTACCCATGATGCCGATACCGATACAAGCACCCAAGGCGCCCAAACCGATGATCAGACCAGCAGCCAGAGCAGCAAAACTAATAACTTCCATGATTAACTCCTAATGAACTAAAAACAAAACGAAACAAAAAAGAAAACGTACTTAATCAATGCGCGTCATGCGCCTGCCCGATGTAGACCAATGTCAGCATCATGAACACAAACGCCTGCAGCAAGATGATGATGATGTGAAACACCGCCCACGCCCATCCGGCCACCACGTGCAGCAGCAGCAACATCAAGCTGCCCGGCTCGGCCGAAAACGCCCATGAGCCGCCCAGCAAGGCAATCAGCATGAAAACCAGCTCGCCCGCATACATGTTGCCGAACAGTCGCATGCCATGCGAAACCGTTTTGGCAGTGAAGGAAATGAGTTGCTCGGCGACATTGACAACGCCCAGAATGACGGCGAAAACCGGGTTCTTGCTGGTGCCAAAAGGGGCAGACACCAACTCGTGCGCCCAGCCGCCAATGCCCTTGATCTTGATGTTGTAAAACAGGCAGATGAACAGAACCGAAACCGACAGGCCCATGGTGACCGACAAGTCGGCAGTGGGAACGACGCGCAGATAGGCGTGGTGCGGATCCAGACCCATCAGGCTGTAAACCCCGCTCCAGACCACAGGCAGGAAGTCCAGCGGCAGCAAGTCCATGGCATTGAGCAGGAAAATCCAGACAAACACAGTCAGGGCCAACGGAGCCACCAATTTGCGGCTGTTGGCGTTGTGGACGATGGATTTGGCCTGGCCGTCAACCATTTCCATGAGCATTTCAACGGCCGCCTGAAAACGACCGGGAGCACCGGAAGTGGCCTTGCGAGCGGCCTTCCACAAAAAGAAGCAGCCGAGGACGCCAAGCAAAACAGAGAAAAACAGGGAATCGATATTGAAAACCGAGAAGTCAACGATCTCGGTCTGGGGCTTGTTTTGCCAATGGGTCAGGTGGTGAACAATATAGTCACTGGCTGTAGGCGCGTTTGTTGCTTCGGACATTGTTTACTCTTTACGCAATTTTTCGTTTCCGGCGCACCCCAAGCGCCAGCCAATACACCTTCAGGGTCACGATGAGTCCGATCAGCATGGCCAACCAGTCCAGATCTGCAACCAACCGGGGGGCTGCGGCCAGCATGGCGACACTCACGCCAATTTTGACCGCCTCCCACACAAAAAAACCAAACCCCGCCGTGACGGCGCTGATGGAGGAAAACTGACTCCGCAGACCGCGCGCAAAAAGCGCACCCGGAATCACCACCGCCAGACAACCGTAAAACGCCGACCAAGCCGACGCCCCTTGGCCAGTGAGTACGGCAGCAACAATCGCTGCCACAACACCCACCACCAACTGAGCTGAGATCACCCACCACACCGACAGCGAAGGATTCTGAGCAATCAGCCGCTGAGCCTGCTCAGGCGTCAAAGGGCTGAAATCAGACTCTTCGGCAGATGCGTTTCCTGGCGTTTCAGTCATTGTCCACACCGTCGGTTACGCCAAGGTTACAACAGGCTCACTCAGCAAAGCCACTCATTATACGTAGAAACCCGTGTCTTTCGTCAATAGGGTCATACTCATTGCTCAGGGGCTTATCCTGCGTCCACTTATTCTTTCCAAAATGCCATGAACAATTTAATGAATTTTCTCCATGTCAGCGCCGCCATTGTTTGGTTGGGTGGGGTGAGCTTCATGCTTTTTGCCTTGCGCCCGGCAGCGATGGACTTGCCGCCACCGCAGCGCCTGCCCTTGATGGCCCAGGTACTCCGGCGGTTTTTCAGGCTGGTCTGGCCGTGCATCGGGCTGCTGCTGGCCACCGGCCTGGTGATGCTGCTGGGCGTCGGCATGAAGCAAGCCCCCGTGGGCTGGCACCTGATGCTGGGCATCGGGCTGCTGATGTTTGCGGTGTTCGGGCATCTTTATTTCGGCCCTTTCCGGCGCCTGCGCGCCGCCGTGGAAGCTGCTGACTGGCCCCAAGCCGGCCAAAAGCTGGGGCAGATCGCCAAACTGGCCCAATTGAACCTGGCGCTAGGCGCACTGGCGATCGCGGCCGTGGCGCTTTGGCGCTGATTTTCCCGCGCTTTGCCTGACAATCACGCCATGAGCACCAGCCACACATCGACTTACACACCCCTGGCGGGCGATCCTGCCGCCGACCTGCCGCGCACCCTGTGCTACCTCAATGGCGAGTACACCGCCTTGCAAGACGCCAAAATCAGCGTGCTGGACCGTGGTTTCATTTTTGGCGACGGCGTCTATGAAGTGCTGCCGGTCTACGCTGGCAAGCCCTTTCGCTTGGCGCAGCACATGGCCCGGCTGGACCGCAGTCTGGGCGAATTGCGCATGACCAATCCCCTGACGCATGCTGCGTGGCAAGCCGTGGCCGAAAAATTGATAGCCAGTTATGCCCAAGGGGCGGGCGTGTCTGCCAACAAACTGGACCAGCTTATTTACATCCAGGTCACACGCGGCGTGGCTCTGCGCGACCACGTCATGACCGCCGGCTTGGCGCCCACCGTGTTTGTCATGACCAACCTGATGAAGCCCGTGCCGGCGACGCTACGGGCCACAGGTGTGGCTTGCGTGACGGCCGATGACTTCCGCTGGGAGAAGGCACACATTAAAAGCACCAGCTTGCTGGGCGCGGTGTTCTCCCGGCAGATCAGTGCCGATGTGGGCGCCATGGAAACCGTGATGTTTCGCGACGGCATGCTGAGCGAAGCGGCCACCGCCAACGTCTGGGTGGTCAAGGACGGCTGCGTGTTGGGCACGCCCAAAGACAACCTGGTGCTCGAAGGCATACGCTACGGCCTGATTGACGAACTGTGCCGCGCAGCCGGTCTGCGCTTTGAGTTGCGCCGCGTCAGCCGCGCAGAAGTGTTTGCCGCAGACGAGCTGATGCTGAGTTCGGCCACCAAAGAGGTCTTGCCGATCACCCGGCTTGACGGGCTGCCCGTCGGCACCGGCTTGCCTGGCCCCATCTATGACAAGCTGTATGCGGGCTACCAGCGCGCCAAGAAAGATGCTGCTGCATGAGCGTCCTGCCACCTGCGCCGGCAGCGCGACAAGAGTCGCTGATCGAATACCCCTCCTTATTTCCCATCAAGGTGATGGGCGTGAAAGTCGACGGCCTGGTGCACGCCATCAGCATGGTCGCCCGCCAGTTTGACCCGGCTTTTGACGCCAGCACCATTGAGCTGCGCGAAAGCAAGGGCGGCAAATACCTGGGCGTGACCATCACCGTCACCGCCACCAGCCGTGAGCAGCTCGACGAGCTGTACCGCACCCTGTCCACGCACCCGATGGTCAAGGTGGTGCTGTGAGTCCGGCCCGCTGACATGGGCCTTGCGCCGCGCCAGCTTGGCCTGGTGGACTACGCCAGCACCTTTGCGGCCATGCAGGAGTTCACCGCCACGCGCGACGCTGGCACGCCGGACGCGCTATGGATTTGCGAGCACCTTTCTGTCTTTACCCAAGGCTTGGCCGGCAAGAGCGACCATCTGCTCAACCCCGGCGACATTGCCGTGGTGCAAAGCGACCGGGGCGGGCAGGTGACCTACCACGGACCGGGCCAGGTGGTGGCCTACCCGCTGATCGATTTGAAGCGCGCCGGCTATTACGTCAAGGAATACGTCTACCGGATTGAAGAATCCGTGATCAAAACCCTGGCGCACTTTGGCGTGACGGGTCACCGCATAGCCGGCTCGCCGGGCATTTATGTGCGGCTGGACGATCCGCATGCGCACGCTGCACTGACCGGCCCGCGCCCGCCGGCCGACCCGTTCAGAGGCCTGGGCAAAATCGCCGCGCTGGGCATCAAGGTCAGCCGCCACTGCACCTACCACGGGGTGGCGCTGAACGTGGCGATGGACCTGGAACCCTACTCGCGCATCAACCCCTGCGGCTATGCCGGGCTGCAAACCATAGACCTTTCTACAATCGGCGTGTCGGCCAGTTGGCAGGAAGCCGCCGAGGTGTTGGGTCACAAGCTCAGCAGCTACCTGGCGCCCTGAAGCGCTTATCGCTACGCGCCCGAGAGTACAACCGAGAAACACCATGAGCACACCCGAAACCGGCACCCCGGTCGTCCGCGAAGCCCAAAGCCAGCAGGACTACAACCCGCTGGCCAAACAAAAGGCGGCGGCCAAGCTCTCGCGCATTCCGGTCAAGGTCGAGCGCGCCGAGGTACTCAAAAAGCCCGACTGGATCCGCGTCAAGGCCGGCAGCCCGAGCACACGCTTTTACGAGATCAAGCAGATCCTGCGCGAGAACAAGCTCAACACGGTGTGCGAAGAAGCCAGCTGCCCGAACATCGGCGAATGCTTTGGCAAGGGCACGGCCACTTTCATGATCATGGGCGACAAGTGCACGCGCCGCTGCCCGTTTTGCGATGTCGGCCATGGCCGGCCCGACCCGCTGGACGTCAACGAACCGGACAACCTGGCCAAGACGATCGCCGCGCTCAAGCTCAGTTACGTGGTCATCACAAGCGTGGACCGCGACGATCTGCGCGACGGCGGCGCTCAGCACTTTGTCGATTGCATATCGCGCATACGCGCGCTGTCACCGCGCACGCAAATTGAAGTGCTGGTGCCCGACTTCCGCGGCCGCGATGACCGCGCACTGGGCATCCTCACCTCGGCGCCGCCCGACGTGATGAACCACAACCTGGAAACCGCGCCGCGCCTCTACAAAGAAGCGCGCCCCGGCAGCGACTACCAGTTCTCGCTGAACCTGCTGAAAAAATTCAAGGCCCTGCACCCCGGCGTGCCGACCAAGAGCGGCATCATGGTCGGCCTGGGCGAGACCGACGAAGAAGTCCTGCAAGTGATGCAGGACATGCGCGATCACCAGATCGACATGCTGACCATCGGCCAGTACCTGGCCCCTTCGAGTTCGCACCTGCCGGTGCGCCGTTATGTGCACCCGGACACTTTCAAGATGTTCGAGACGCGTGCTTACGAGATGGGTTTCTCGCACGCCGCTGTGGGCGCGATGGTGCGCTCAAGCTACCACGCTGACCAGCAGGCGCATGCCGCTGCAGAAGCGGCAGCGGCCTCGAACGCCGTGAAGTGAAAGCGCAGCTCTTCGCCCTGGGGGCCATTGCGCTC
>CANNNH010000016.1 GCA_947505915.1 Comamonadaceae bacterium | reverse complement strand
GGTCTGGTCTCCGGTGGTTTGTTGCATGGCCCGCCACAAGCGTTCGGCGGTCAAAGGGAAATCAAGTGTTTTTTCACCCAGGGGTGACAGCGCATCGGCAGCCGCATTGAGCAGCGCAGCCGGCACGCCGATGCAGCCGGCTTCGCCCACGCCCTTGGCGCCCAGCAGGTTGGCGCTGGTGTTGGTGCTTGTGCTGGCGGCCAGGCTTTCGAGTTCGACCAGCGGCATTTCGTCGGCGCGCGGTATGGCGTAGTCCATGAGGGATCCGGTAAGCAACTGGCCGTCGTCGTCATAGACGACGCGCTCGAGCATGGCCTGACCCAGGCCTTGCGCCAGACCGCCCAGCAACTGGCCTTCAGCAAGCTGCGGCGAAATGATGCGGCCGGCGTCGTCCACCCAGACCAGGCGCTCGATGTGCGGCTGGCCAGTGTCAGGGTCGATCGCCATGCGGGCGATCACGCAGCCGTAGCTCCAGGCTTCGGCGGCGGCGGTGTAGACCGTGTCTTCAACGATGGGGAGCAGCTCGCCGGCATCGCGCCGGCGGGCTGCTGCGCTCGCAGCCTGCAACACGGCACTACCGCCTATGGCCATGCTGCGGCTGGCCAGCGCGCCTATGCCCGCCGGGCAACTGGCGGTGTCACCTTCGATCACGTTGATGAGATTGGGGTCACAGCCCAGCGCCTCTGCGGCAATGGCAGCGTAACTGGTCTGATGGCCCTGCCCCTGCGAGGCAGAACCGCTGGCCACTTCCACCCGGCCGTCCGGCAGCAAGCTGACGCGTGCGCTTTCCCAGCCTTGGCCGCAAGGCTCGACATACATGGCCAGCCCGATGCCCACCCACTCGCCGGCAGCACGGCGCCGCGCTTGCTCGCGCCGTTCGTGGGCATAGTCAAAGCGCGCGCAGGCCCGCTCGAGTGCAGCGCGGTAGTCACCGGCGTCCAGGTTTTCACCGGTCGGCGTGACGTGGGGCATGGCGTTGACGAGATTGCGCAGGCGCAGCTCCACCGGATCGATCCCGCTTTGACGGGCTGCCATCTCGACCAGCCGCTCCATGAGCAGCGCAGCTTCGGGGCGCCCTGCCCCGCGGTAAATATGAACCGCTGCGGCGTTGGACATGGCCGCTTGCGCCGCAATGTCGATGCTGCTCAACAGGTAAGGCCCGGGCAATATGCGCGCCGCATTGCGTGCCGGTACCACGGCGCTGAAGGCCAGCCAGGCACCGAGGGGGAAGTTCATATCAGCTTGCAAATGCACAAAGCGTCCCTGCGCATCCAGCCACAGCTCGCCTTCGAGCCGGGCACCACGGCCCTGTGTGGCCGAGGTGAATTCTTCTGAGCGAGAGGATGTCCACTTCACGCTGGCTTGCAGATGATGTGCCGCAAAAGCGACGACCAGCTCTTCAGCTGCGACCGAAGCCTTGGCGCCGAAAGCACCACCCACGTCCGGCGCAATCACGCGCACCTGCGCCAGCGCTAAACCCAGGCAGCGTGCGATGTCTGCTCGCGCTCGCGAAGGCGTCTGCGTGCCCAGCCAGGCGGTCAGCAAGGTTGTCTGCGGGCACCACTGCGCCAACATGGCGCGTGGTTCGAGCGACATGCTGATCACGCGGGCTTGTTGATGCACCAGCTGCACCTTGTGCACGGCCTGCAATTGCGTCCGATCACCAGCTTGGTGGTGCACTCGGCTCACTATTTGCGCACCGGCAGCGCCGTCGTGCTGTGCAGACTCGGCGTCATAGTCCACCTCTACGAGCTCGGCAGCGTGCTGCGCAGCATACAAACTGCGCGCCACCACCAGGGCAATAGGCTGACCCAGAAAATCGACCCGCTTGCGCGCCAACAAAGGAAATTCCGGCAAGGGCTGCAAAGGCAAGAGCGGATTGGCAGGCGGCATGGTGAGCGCGCCCAATTGCGCTGCGTCGATGACTGCCAGCACGTCCGCACCGGCACGGGCAGCTTGCAAGTCCAGACTGAGCAGTCGGGCACGGGCATAGGTGCTGCGTACAAACACCGCGTGCAGCATGCCGGGCAGCGTGATGTCATGAACATACTGACCGCGCCCGGTGAGCAGGCGGCGGTCTTCGACCCGGGCCAGACCGTCTGGGCGTTGATCTGCCCCTGACAAGGTGTCAGCGTGCATGTTCAGGGGATGGCATTGGCCAAGTACATGAATGTATTAAAGCCCTACGGAGCCTGCCGGACAAGCCATAAATATTGAAGGCTTCTTCAGCTTAACTTGGGAGTGCGCTCTGGGCGACAATGGCAGCTCATTGAACTTGGAGCCCAGTGCCATGACTGATTTGTCGCAACGTTTTCAGACCGCCGTCGCCGACTCGAAAGAACTGGACAGCCGTCCCGACAACGCCACCATGCTCAAACTGTATGCCTTGTACAAGCAGGCCACAGAGGGCGATGCGCCCGACGAAGGCCCTAGCGACATGATCGGAAAATTCAAGCACAAGTCCTGGCTTGAAAAGCGTGGCATGAGCGCTGACGCGGCCATGCAGGCTTACATTGATTTAGTGGCTTCGCTGCAATAAAGCGGCAGCCAAGCACAGGCGGCTTTAGCGAGTCGCTTCGCCGCCTTCCACAATCACGTTTTCAACCACGCCGGCGCCAGCCCGTCGAAATGCTGCAGCCGCCACATACTCCGGCGACTCAAAGCAGGAGACACCCACTTCCAGGCTGGGGAACTCGATCACCACAAAGCGGTGAAAGTCCTCAGGCCCTTCATTGATCTGGTACTTGCCGCCACGGGCCAGCACCTTGCCGCCGAATTTTTGAATAATGCCAGGCACCAGGTCGGTGTATTTCTTGTACTCCACGGGGTCGTGAATCTTGGCTCGGGCAATCCAATAAGCGGGCATGAAATATCCAGGGGTTAGAGCTTGACCGCGTTGCCCAGATTGGGCAGCCAGGTCGCGACTTGCGGAAAGAAAACAATCGCCAAAATCGCGATCAGCAGCATGATCCAGTAGGGTATGGAGCCCTTGAAGATTTCCCCCGGCGTGAGGTCTTTTTCGTCACTCACCGCCGCTTTCACGGTAAAGACCAATATACCGAAAGGCGGCGTCAGCAAGCCGGTTTCAATGGCGATGATGCCGATGATGGCAAAGGCAATAGGGTCAAAGCCCAGTGCCACAGCCAAGGGCGCGAAAACAGGCACGGTCAGCAAGATGATGGAGATCGAGTCAATGATGCAACCCAGAATGAACCAGACCAGCACCATCAGCGCCAAAATAACGTAAGGCGACAAGCCAGAGTTCAGGAAAAACTCTTTGGTGGCGCCGGTCACACCCGTCATGGCCAGCACGCGCGAATACAGCTGCGCGGCCACCAGCAGCAAAAGCAAAGGTGCCGAGGTCTTGCCCACCGACAAAATGGCATCCAGCATTTCAGGCATTTTCATGCCGCGCATCAAAGCCAGAATGAGCGCCAGCGTAGCGCCCACGCCCGCACCTTCGGTAGGCGTGAAGAGACCCAGCCAGATACCGCCCAGCACCAGCACGATCAGGCACAAAATACCCAGGGTGCTGAGCAAGATGGCCTTCATGTCTTTTTCTTCGACCAGGTCGTTGGCGTCGCGCGCCAGCTGCTGAGCTGCCGGTAGCACGGCGCCCTCACCCACGCGCTCGGGGTGGCGGATGGCCACCCACATGATGTAGCCGATAAACAGCGTCACCACAATAAAGCCCGGGATGATGCCGGCAATAAAAAGCTTGCCAATCGCCATCTCGGTCAGCACGCCCCAGACGATCATCAGCACCGAAGGCGGAATCAACATGCCCAAGCAGGCGCTGCCGGCAATGCAACCCAGCGCAAACTTGCGCTCGTAGCCGAAGCGGCGCATTTCAGGGTAAGCAATCTTGGAGAAAGCCGCAGCAGCGGCAATCGACACGCCGGTGATAAACGCAAACACGGCGTTGGCCAGCACCGTGGCCACACCCAGCCGGCCGGGAACGCGGCGCGTGGCGCGGTTGATCAGCGCAAAGAGGTCGGTCGCCGCCCCGCACTTGGCTAAAAACTCGCCCATCAGCAAGAACAGCGGAATGACGGCAAAGATGTAGTCGCGCAGCGCCTCGTAGGCGGTGTTCGATGTGAAGCTCAGCACCGTCTCGACCTGACCGGTCATGAGGTAAATGCCCAGCATGCTGGTGATGCCCAGCGACACCGCGATGTGAATACCTGTGAACACCAGGACCAGCAGCACGCTGACCAGGATGATCATGTCGGTGGGATCAAACATCAATTTTCTCGCTCAGTGTTGGCTGGAGGACTTCACTGGCAACTCACCCCGCAAGGCATGCTGGAAGTTTTGCAAAATCAAAATGAGGTAGCTCAGGCAAGCCAGGCTGCAACCGAGCACGATCACGAACTTGGCCGGCCAGACCGGCACGCGCAAAGCGCCTTCGCCCTCGTATTCACCGGAGACCCAGGCGTGCGCAGCACCACCGAGCGTGCCGTAGCAGATCACACCAAAGAAAAGCAAACCGGCGACCGCACCCCACACGGCCAGCCAGCTCTGCACCTTGGGTGAAAAGCGCAGCACCAGCGTGTCCACATTGAGCATGCCGCCGGAGCGGATGGCGAATCCGCACTGGAGAAAACAAATGATCACGATGGACAGCGAGATGATCTCGGGCGTGCCCTTGATCGGGCTGTTAAAGAGCACCCGTCCGCTGACATCAGCCACGACCAGGAAACACAGCATGAAGGCCAGGATGGCGGCGGCCACCATCAGGGCCTTGGTGACCCAGTCGTTGAATTTTGTCAGCATCGGGCTCTTGTCTTACTTGATCACGTAGCGCACAGGCCACTTGTGGCCCATCTTTTCAGCTTCTTCCAGCGTGATCTTCAGCACTTGCGAGCCTGGCAAACCTTTGGCGTCGAGGTCGGTCGCCATGGCTTGTGGCCAGTCCTTGAGTGAGTTGGCCCACTCCAGGCGCACGGCATCCGGCACAGACTTGACGTTCACGCCCAGGGTCTTGAGCTGGGCAATCTGCTTGGGATAGTTTTCCTGATTGACAGTGCCTGTCTTGGCCTCGAACTCTTTGGCAACCTCAAGGATGATGGTCTGCACGTCTTTGGGCAAACGGGCCATGCGGGCCTTGTTGATGGTCAGGCCGTGCCAGGTGATGGCGCCAAAGCCGACTTCGGTGTAGTTGTTGGCCACTTCATTGAGCTTGAAGTTGACCCAGGCCGACGGAAACATGATCCAGCCGTTGTACACGCCGGTCTGCATGGAGGTGTAAGCCTCAGGCAGCGAAGACTGCACGGGAACCACGCCGGCGTACTCCAGCCATTTGAGGTTCAGGCCGGCACCGGCGATCTTGCGGCCCTTGAGGTCGCTGACTTTGTTCCACTCAAAAGTGGTGCCCAGGTTGTAGCCGTTGTCAGAGATCAGAGCAATCAGCTGCTGGTTGAACTTATCCTCAAAAACCTTGGACAGCTGGGGCACCCGGTTGTAGACAGTGCGCGCGAGCTTGACGCTGGTCTCGGAGTTCATGGAGCCAAAAGGCAGCATCACCTGAAAAGCGTTTAGCGGCAGGTTGGAGGCTTCAAAGCAAAAGCAGTAACCGCCGATATCGATCAGACCGGACTGTACGCCTTCGAGCGTATCGGCCACTTTGACCATGGAGCCGCCGTAACCTTCAACAAATTCAACTTTGTGGGCGGTACGGGCAGCCACGCGCTTGGTGACTTCAGGCACAAAGAAGTTCTGCATCAAGTTGACGTAGGTGTTGGCCGCCGGGTGACCCGAGGCGATGCGCAGCCTGATGTCTTCGGCACTGGCCGCTGACGCGCCCAACAGGCCCAGCAAGCCAACCAGCAAAGTGGATTTGAAACGATTGATCATGAATGTCTCCTCTGGTTATTAAAATCTAAACGCTCAATTTATACACTGAACAACAAGGCGTCCAATACCTATTTCAACCCATGCCATAGCAAGCTGATATCAAAATTCGGGTTTTCCCGAATCAGTTTGGCAGGATGATGCTCGAACCCGAGGTCTTGCCGCCTGCCAGATCGGCATGGGCTTGCGCCACGTCTTGCATCTTGTAGCGCTGGTTGATGCTGACTTTCAGGGCGCCGCGCTTGAACATGTCAAACACCGCGGCTGCCGAGTTGCGCAGGTCTTCGGTAGACGCTGTGTAGGTCACCAGCGTGGGCCGCGTGAAATACAGCGAGCCCATTTTTTGCAACGTACCGGCCACCACTGGCGGTGGTGCGCCGGTGGTGGTGCCAAAAGACACAAAGTAGCCGCGTGGCGCCAAACTGTTCAGGGATGCCTCAAACGAGTCTTTACCAACAGAGTCAAACACCACAGGCACGCCGGCGCCGCCGGTGATCTCTTTGACGCGCGCAGCAATGTCTTCGGTGCGCCGGTCAATGCAGAACTCGTAGCCATTGGCCTTGGCCAAAGCCACTTTGTCTGCGCCGCCGGCCACGCCGATCATGCGTGCACCCAGGTGCTTTCCCCACTGCCCTGCGAGCAGGCCCACGCCGCCTGCGGCGGCGTGCATCAAAACGAATTGCCCGGCCTTGACCGGATAGCAGCGCTGCATCAGGTACTCCACCGTCATGCCTTTGAGCATGCTGGCAGCCAGTTGCTCGTCCGTCATGAAGTCGGGCGAATGCAGCAGGCGCGCAGCCGGGTAATTGCGGTGGCTGGCGCAGGCAGCCAGCACCGGGCCGCTGATGTAGCAGACGCGGTCACCCACTTTGAAATCTGTCACACCGGGGCCGACTTTTTCAACCACGCCGGCCGCTTCAGTGCCCAGCCCAGAGGGCAGTTCGACCGGGTACATGCCCGAGCGGACATAAATGTCCTGGAAGTTAAAACCAATGGCGGTATGGCGAATAGTCACTTCGCCCTGCGCGGGTTCGGGCAAATCAAGTTGCTCTATTTTCAGAACTTCAGGGCCGCCGGCGGCGTGGAATCGGACTGCTTTAACTTTCATAGATGTCTCAGTTGGTAGTGATAAAAAGATTGAAAAAAACTCAGTGCGCCATACCCTGGAAATACGCACGCAGCAGATCGGGGGGCAAGCTCTGGCGTTGTTGCTGCGCCACCTCTTGCGTGGCCAGGCGCATGGCGGCCAAGTCGATCGCGTCTGCGGCGACCACCTGCACCCCGTGGCTTTTGAGCTGGGCCAGCGCAATCGCGTCCTGGGTTTCGGCATTGTTGCGCTGCTCATGCGTGACCAACTTGGCGGCCACCGACAAGGTCTGCCGCTGGGCGGCGCTCAGCCCCTCGTACCAGCTGCGCGAACAAACCAGCAGCAGCACACCGAAGTAATGCTGCGTCAAGCTGACATGCGGGTGGTATTTCCACAGGCCGAAGTTCAGCAAATTGGTCAAGGGGTTTTCCTGGGCCTGAACTTCGCCGCTTTGCACCACACGCAGCAACTCGCGCACATCTGTGGTCACAGAGGCAAAACCCAGTGCGCTCAATGCCGCCCGGTAATGCGCGCTGTCCAGCGTGCGGATCACCATGCCTGCACAGTCCTTGGGACTGGTGATGGGGTGCACGGCATTAGAGATATGGCGAAAACCGTTGTCCCAGTAAGCCAGTACCTGAAAGCCGCTTTGCGCGGCCACTGCCCTGGTGAGCATGCGGCCGGCCTGACCGTCCAGAGCGGCCAAGGCAGCGCTACGGTCGGAGACTGAAAAAGGCAGGTCCAGCACCGCCAGCTCAGGCACGCGCGCTGACAGGTAGCCCGAAGCCATGTAGCAAATATGCCGCTCGCCTTGCTCAACCGAGTCAAACAGAGCGCTGGCTTTTTCTTGCGCGGCCGTGACGTCGTCTTCGCAATCGACAGGCAAGCCCCAGCCGGAGTCCTGCAGCTGACCGGTCAACTGGCGCAGCGCGCCGGTCAGGATAGAGCCCTGGCCCTGGTAACCGGCCAATCGAATCGGGGGAACAGCCATGCCAGCGGACTCAGGTGCCCTGGATATTGGCGTCCTGGATGATCTTTTTCCAACGCTGGAAGTCGCCCTCGACCAAAGGGCCCAACTGAGCGGCAGTGCGCGGCCAAGGCTCCAGGCCGGAGCGAATGAGCTGTTGCTGGAAATCTTTGTCTTCGCTGATCGCCTGCGCCTCTCGACGCAAGACTGCCAGCACATCTGCGGGCACATCCTTGTGCAGAAACAAAGCCACCCAGGACGAGTAGTCGTAGTCGCGCACGCCCTGCTCCTGCAAGGTCGGGATGTCACGAAACTGCGCATGACGGTCGGTGCCGCAGTAGCCGATCAGGCGCACCCGGTTGTCTTGTAAAAAAGGTTGGGCCAAGGACAGCGCCATCGACATCAGCTGCACTTCGCCTGTGGCCACGGCCAGGGCCGCCTGGCTGGCGCCGCGGTAGGGCACATGCGTGAGTTGCGAGCCGGTGTAGGCGGTGAACATCTCGGTGGCCAGGTGCTGCGGGCTGCCGACACCACCGGAAGAGTAGTTGATGCGCTTGGGTTCGCTTTTGGCCAGTTTGACCAGATCCTGAATATTGCGCACGGAAGAGCTGGCGGGGACCGCAAAAAACGTCGGTATGTTGGCAATGCCGGCGACCGGCACAAAGTCTTTGCGGGTGTCCACTTTCATGTTCTTAGCCTGCAGGTGCGGCAAGATGGTCATGATGCTGTTGTTGAGCGCCGCAACAGTCTGGCCGTCGGCTTTAGCGCGGGAGATTTTTTCGAGCCCCACCAGTCCGGCGGCAGCGGCCACGTTCTCCACCACAAAACCGCCGCCCAAGCGCGTGGCCAGGCGTTCGGCCATGTGGCGCACCGCCACGTCAGAGGCGCTGCCGGCTTGCAAGGGCAGCACAATGGTGACCGGGCCGCCGGGGTATTTTTGAGCCCATGCAGGCATGCTCAGCCCGGCCAGCAAGGCCGCCGTGCCACTGGAAAGCAGATGTCGTCTGTTCATGTGAAATCCCGGTTTGATTGCAAAAAAATGACTTTGAACTAGACCTTGGCAGGCACTGCTTTGGGCGCGGTGATTTTGGCGGCGGGCTCTGCGTTTTCGCCCGCATCCGTCCACTTGGGCACGCGCCCCATGTTGGCGGCTTCTTCCCAGGCGAAGTTCAGCTCGACTTTGATGCCGTTGATGGGCTCGCGCATGAAGAGTTGGTAGAGGTTGGAGTTGTGCGCCTTGCGCTCGCTGAACTCGACGCCGTTTTTCGTCAGGCGTTCGATGAAATCGGGCATGCCCTCGGAGTTAAAGCAAAGATGGTCAATGCGGCCCGAACCCGGCGCACCAGCGGCCGAGTAGTCAATGCCAGCCTGGTCGCTGGGCGTCTTGAGGTAGGTGTCCTGATGCGTGGAGTGCCGTGCCTTGCCGATGTGCAGCACGTCCTGATCGCCGATGTAGAGCCAGTAGACCGGGAAACCGAACTCGGGGTGGTAGCCGTTGCGAAAGCCGAGGTTCTCGCAAAACCAGTCCCTCGTGCCCTCGGGATCGTGGGTCAGTATCAACACATGCTCGAGAAATTTGACACCCATTTTCTTTGCTCCTTGTTTGCAGACCTGTTTTCAGGTTTTGGCCGGGCCGGTCCAGACCGTCTTGATATTGGTGAATTCGTGCAGCCCCAAGTAGCCCAGTTCACGTCCATAGCCGGACTGCTTGGTGCCGCCAAAGGGCAGGCGCGGGTCAGAGGCCACCATGCCGTTCACAAAAACTGCGCCGCAATCAATCTGGTGCGTCAACAAGCGCGCCCTGTCCATGTCGCCAGTCCATAAAGAGGCACCCAAGCCAAAGGGCGTGCCGTTGGCCACCATGATCGCTTCGTCCACCGACTTCACCCGGATGATGGCTGCGGCAGGGCCGAAGGTTTCTTCTCTGGCAACCGTCATGGCGGGCGAGACACGGTCAAGCACCGTAGGTTGATAGAAAGCGCCGGGGCCATCAATGGGGTTTCCACCAGTGAGTAATTTGGCACCCTCGCCCACCGAGGCCACAACCTGTGCATGCAGTTCATCGCGCAGGTTGCGGCGCGCCATCGAGCCGATGGTGCTGGCAGAGGCAAACGGGTCGCCGACCACGAGCTTTTGCGTTATCGCTACAAAGGCGTCTACAAAGCGCTCAGCCACGGACTCTTCAACAATGAAGCGCTTGGACGAAATGCAGCTTTGTCCGGTGTTCTGAAAGCGCGCCTTCACGCCCACCGCAGCCGCGGCCTCGATGTCGGCATCGGCCAGCACGATGAAGGGGTCCGAGCCGCCCAACTCCAGCACCTGTTTTTTCAGCGCCTGACCGGCCACCGACGCAATGCTGCGCCCCACCGGCGTCGAGCCGGTGAAAGTAACGGCGGCAATGCGATCGTCCTGAATCAGTCGGGGAACCGCAGAAGCGCCCACCATCATGGTGCAAAACAAGCCCTCGGGCAGTCCGGCGTCTTTGAACACCTGCTCCAGCGCCATCGCGCACTGCGGCACGTTGCTGGCATGTTTGAGCACCAAGCCGTTACCGCCAATGAGCACGGGCGCAGCCGCCCGCATGACCTGCCAGAAAGGATAGTTCCAAGGCATCACCGCCAGCACCAGGCCCAGCGGGTCATAAACAATCCGGCTGTCGGTAGCGGCGCTGGCCACCACCTGGTCAGCCAGAAAGACGGGGCCTTGCTCGGCATAAAAATCAAAGTTCCATGCGCATTTTTCAACCTCGCCCAGCGCCTCACTCAAGGGCTTGCCCATTTCCAGGGTGATGATTCTGGCGAGTGCCTCTTTTTGCTGGCGCAATGTAGCAGCGACTTTGTTTAGATAGGGCCGGCGCGCCTGCACGCCGAGGCGGGCCCAGCTTTTTTGCGCTTTGGCCGCTTGCGCCAGTTGGCGATCAATTTGCTGCTCGGTATGGACTGCAAACTCGGCGAGCAGCTGGTCTGTGGCGGGATTGATAGAGGAGATCATGTGCTGGGTTCTTATAGAAGGGGTGCAATGCCCAGCTCACGGGCCAAGGACTGGAGTTCGGTGACGAGCTGGTTGACCACCGGAATGCCGCCGCTCTGGTAGCGCTGGCGGCGCTCGTGGCTTTGTTCGCCAGGCAGCCAGATGCGCTCCACACCGGGCATTTTTTCACTGTTTCGAATGTCTTTGACCACCGTATCGACCGCGTGCTTGAAGACCGCCGGGTCACCAAAAGCGCTCAGGTCAATCACCAAAATAGCTTGGCCGGTGTTGGT
This sequence comes from Comamonadaceae bacterium, assembly GCA_947505915.1. The sequence goes on along the minus strand of CANNNH010000016.1, from coordinate 4,507 downwards.
GACGCTGACGTGGTCGGCATTGAAGTCCACCACCTCGCGCCCCATGGCTGCGCCGCCCAGTGTGCCGGCCAACAGGCCGACGATCAGCGCCAGGCCGTAACCCTTGTGCTCGCCGATCGGCAATAAAAAGCCTTCTTCGGCGCGCTTCGGATCGGTCAGCGGTTTGCCCTGGCGGTCGATCATCCAGCCCTCGGGCATCATCTCGCCGCGCTTGGCCTTGGCCTTGACTTTGCCGTAAGCGGCCACGGTGGTGGCCATGTCGAGCACCACCGGCGGCTCTTTGTCCGTCGAAATACCGGCGGCAATCGGGTTGGTAGACAGCAGCATGTCCATGCCGCCCCAGGGTGGCAAATGGTTGGCGTTGCCCACCGCAAAGTAAAGGCCCAGCATGTCGTGCTGCAAGGGCTTGCGCGCATACAACGAGGCCGGGCCGGCATGGTTGCTAAAGCGGGTGCTGACCCAGGCCACGCCGCATTGACGGGCTTTTTCAATGGCCAGGTCCACCGCATGCGACACCACCAGGTGGCCCATGCCGTTGTCGCCATCCACCACGGCCATGGCAGCGCGCTCCTGCACCACTTTGATGACGGGGTTTTTGTTGATGCCACCGGCCTGGATGCGCTTGATGTACATGGGCAGGCGGATCACACCATGGCCGTCAGAGCCCTGCATGTCGGCCTCGGCCATCAGGGTCGCCACTTTGAGGGCATCAGCTGGCGGCAGGCCCTGGCTGCTCAGCGCTGCCTCAATGAAGTTTCGAATAGCCTCAAAACTCAGGATTGTGGAGTTGGCATGGGTGTTCAAGATGACAAGCCCTCAGAAAGGGCCGGGGGCAAAAGCATTGAATTAGTGGACAACATGAGAGTCAACAGGGTTGATGAAGCGAAGTGGCTACTTTAAAAAGCGCCTGTGGCCTTGTCCAATGCTGAATTCGTTGAAGCCCATATCAATTTGCTATTTAAAGGCTGAGCGCAGCCCGTTTGAGCTTGTAAGGCGCAGTGGAATTAAGAACGAATCATGGTTTAACTTACAAAATTTCTGTTTTTTCACACTTCATCGGGGGTAAACCCGAAAAAATGAATTTTTTAGTTATACTAAAAATGATTTTTTACAAATTTATTGTTTCTTTTGTTTAATTTTTTGCAGCACTCCCTGAGTGAATCTCCTGCACACAATCTGGCAACACAGGCTGGTTGGAAACTAGGAAAAAAAATGGCTGTTGATTTTGTTGGCATTGGTGAAGCGGCTCAAATTTTGGGTTTGTCACGCACATCCGTGCAGAAATTGGTTGACTCCGGCCAACTGCCTGCGGTCAAGACAAACGGCGGCCACCGGCGTATCTTGCGCAGCTCCATTGACGCGCTGGATCAAAAAATGGGGCCAAAGGCCATGCTTCGTCTGGCGACCATAAACCGGGGAAACAGGACGCCCAATCAGTCCAACCGAAGGGCTCTTTCCCAGCAAGTCAATGTCTTGATCGTGGAAGATGACGAGGTTTCAGCCCTCGCACTTATTGGCATGTTCGAAAACCATTACCCGCAAGTGCATTGCACCATCGCCAACGATGGCTTGGACGCTGTGATGCAGCTCGAACGGATCCGCCCTAATTTACTGATCACCGACCTCAACATGGAGCCCTTCGACGGCTTTCGCCTGCTCAACATGATGGGGAGCCACGCAGAATACTGTTCCATATCCACCCTCGTGCTCTCTGGCTTGAGCATGGAAGAGATTGAGCGTCGAGGCGGTCTGCCGCCGGGCGTGCTGTTTTTCCCCAAACCGATCAACATGGAAAGAATGCGCGGCTTTTTGGACGCGCATGTGCAAATTCATCTCAAGCAAGGTCTGTCTGAATGACGCCGCAGCAAACCCATATAGACATTGAGCGACTGAACAGCCAGATTGGACATCGTTCAGACCTGTTGAGCCGGCTGGCAGATGCTTTCATTCGCCAGCTTGAGTCTTGGCAAACTGACTTTGTACAGCGCCTCCAGGCTGGCGACGCTGAAGGCGTCGGCAAACTTCTGCACAAAATGAAGGGCAGCTGTCATGCCGTGAGCGCAACGGCCGCAGCCCAGGCATTTGAAAAAGCCGAACAAACCCTGGCACTGGCTGCCCAACGACGACACTCCGGCTCAAGCCAGTTACTCGAGTGGGATGGCAATGCATTGCTTGTCATCCTGGGAGAAATAGAAGCCGAATTCAAGCGCATGGTGGCCGCACAGTCGAGCCAGCCACCGGGCTGACTGGCTACTACAATGCCCTTTTGAAGGATGAGCCAAGAGAGCAGCCGGATACACCGGTATGCGCTGCCGCTTTGTCACCTGCCACCATGAACTCTTTCAAGTCGCTGATCCTCCTTTGCGCCTCATCAACGCTCATGGCCTGTGCCAATGTGGACATGGGCTCCGGCAAAGACAGCTCCGGCCCCCCTGAGCCCTCAGCCAAGCAACTGGCCGGCGACATGCCCATACCCCAAGGCGCCACTGTCAGGCCGCAAGAATCTTTGGTCATGGGTTCAGGAAATCGCTGGATGGGCCGTATCAGCTTGACCGTACCGGGCGAGCCGCAAAATGTTTTTGCTTATTTCCGTGACGGCCTGCCCGGCTCAGGCTGGGCGCTGACATCGAGCTCTTACTCCAAACTGAGCTTGCTGACCTTCAGCAAAGGCGACCGGGTTGCCACAGTTCAGCTGCAGGTTTCGAACTTTGGCGTTAACGAGGTGACCATCACGGTCACGCCGGCGGTGGTTCCAGCCGGCAAACCGGCAGCCGCTACGCCCTGAGCGCACTCAGCAGTGACTCATTGCCTTGAGCCCTGCGATCAGACCTCGGGTGATGTCCGGCTGGCCAGCACGGTGTCTATGCGTTTGCCGTCCAGGCCCGTGATCTCAAAGCACCAGCCGGCAGATTCAATTTTTTCACCCTTTGCCGGCAAGCGACCTGAAACGCTTTGCAACAAACCCGCCACGGTGTTGTAGCGGCCACGCTCTTCGCCCGGCAGCTGCCGGATGTCCAGCCGGGCCTTGAGTTCGGACACAGGCATCACGCCATCGAGCAGCCAGCTGCCATCGGCGCGCTCGGTCGCCCAGGCGTCCACCTGAGCGCCGGACTGAAGCTCACCCGTGATGGCTTCCAACATGTCCAATGGTGTCATCATCCCCTGCACCACACCGTATTCGTCAACCACCAGCAAGATACGGGTGGAGCGTTCGCGGAATTGCTCAAGCAACTCCATCCCGCTGAGCGACTCGGGCACAAAAACCGCCGGCAGGGTGCAGTCAGCCACACGCTTTTCCTGAACCACGGCGGCATTTGCATCGGCATGAGACAGCGCCAGCAGATCGCTTAACTTGACCACACCCACCACTTCATCCAGACCGCCGCGGCACACCGGGTACCAGGAATGTCCGGTCACACTGGCTTTGGCAATGGCCTGCGTCAGTGTGTCGTTGGCATCAAGCCATTGAATTTCAGAGCGCGGCAACATCAAGGATGTCAGCAGGCGGTCGTCCAGCAAAAAGACGTTTTGCACCATCTGGTGCTCATGCTCTTCGATCAAGCCTGCGCTCACCCCCTCTTCCAGACTGGCGGTGATTTCTTCCTCGGTCACAGCCCGGTTGGCAGCGTTGTCAACGCGCAGTAGTTGAAGCACGACATGGGTGCTAAAGGAGAGCAGGCGTACAAAAGGCCGCGCGCCTATGGCGACCCACATCATCGGACGCGCGACCAGCCGGGCAACCGTTTCGGGGTAAAGCTGTCCAATGCGCTTGGGCACCAACTCGCCAAAAACGATGGTGATGTAGGTGATGACCACCACCACCAGCGCCGTGGCCGAGATATCAGCAGCTCGCACCGACACGCCCCAAGTCTGAATCAGGGCTGACAATGCGCCACTGAAAGCCGCCTCCCCGATGATGCCGTTGAGCATACCGATCGAGGTGATACCCACCTGCACAGACGATAAGAACTGCGTCGGGTTGGCCAGCAAGCTCAGCGCGGCCTGAGAGCCCTTGTCGCCGGCTTCAGCCGCCGCCGTCAGACGCGCTTTACGGCTCGAAGCGAGCGCCAGCTCGGACATGGCGAACACGCCATTGAGCAAGGTCAGCAAGACGATCAGCAAAATATCCATGAAAGCAGACGAAAATGAAGACATGGCACTTTACTTCATCGGTGACCTGCAGGGCTGCCACGAGCCTTTGCAGCGACTTTTACGTTGCATCGATTTTTCGCCCAGCCGCGACACCATTTACCTGCTGGGCGATCTGGTCAACCGCGGCCCGGACTCGCTGGCCCTGCTGCAAACCCTGACGCAAATGGGTGATTCAGCCCGGTGCCTGCTCGGAAATCACGACCTGCACCTGCTGATGGTGGGCTACGGTCTGCGCCCGCAGCACCGCGGCGACACCCTCGATGCGATCCTGCAATCACCGCAGCGCACGGCCTGGCTGGACTGGGTTCGACACCAACACATGGCCTTGCAGGTACAAGGCTGGCTGTTGGTGCAT
>CANNNH010000015.1 GCA_947505915.1 Comamonadaceae bacterium | reverse complement strand
CCTACCGGCGTGAAGACCCGTCGGAGTCTGCCGAAGCGGCGTTGACGCGCGACTTCCTTGTGCGCAGGGACTGGGTTTGAGTCAGCTCATTGCCCCGGCCGTGCCCAGACGGATTGGCGTTTTTGGCGGCGCCTTTGACCCGCCGCATTGCGCCCACGTCGCTTTGGCAGCTGCCGCCATAGCGCAGCTTCAGCTCGACGAGCTCAGGGTCATTCCGACAGGCTTTGCCTGGCACAAGAGTCGCCCGCTGAGCCCGCCAGAGCACCGCATGGCCATGGCCTTGCTTGCTTTTTCCGGCCTGCCCGGCGTGATCGTTGATGACCGCGAGCTGCGCCGTGAAGGCTCAAGCTACACCATCGACACCCTCGAAGCCTTGATGGCAGAGCAAGCGGGCAGTGTCCTTTTTCTGGTGATCGGAGGTGATCAGTTGGCGGCCTTCAATCAGTGGCGCAGATGGCAGGATATACTTGCCATAGCTACAGTTTGTGTAGCGCAACGCCTGCCGCAGCGTGGCAAGTCCGCTCATCCGGTCGATCCCCCGTCCGCTTTGCCAGATTATTTGCCCCTGCAATTTCCCGCCATGCCTGTGAGTGCGACCGAAATCCGCCTGCGATTGGCGGCCCAGGGCCGTGAGCCTGGCAGTGTGCCGGCCGACCTGCAAGGTCTGATTCCGCAGGAGGTGGCGGCTTATATTTCCCAGCACACGCTCTACCAGAGCAACCCTATTATTCCTTGAGCACCATTGCATGAACGATACCCAAACCAGCGCATCTAAAAATATCCAAAAACTTCAGCGCGCCATCGTCGATGGCCTGGAGGACGTCAAGGCGCAGGACATTCAGGTCTTTGATACAGAGCACATCACTTCCCTGTTTGAGCGGGTGATCGTCGCTTCAGGTACTTCAAACCGGCAGACCAAGGCGCTGGCCGCCAGCGTGCGCGATGCTGTTCGTGAAGCCGGTTTCGGCAAGCCCCGCATTGAGGGCGAAGAAAACGGCGAATGGATCATCGTCGATTGCGGGGCTGCAGTTGCGCACATCATGCAGCCCACCATCCGTCAGTATTACCACCTCGAAGAACTTTGGGGTGACAAGCCGGTCAAGCTCAAACTCGGCGCTGCAGCGCCCGTATCCAAGGCCTCACGTGCTGCTGCTTTGGCCGCTGCCGAGGCTGAAGTCGCACAAGCCCCGGGTGGTCGGACGGCCGCCCGCACCATCGCCCGCAATGCCGCCAGAAAAGCCGGCCGTGCCAGCGGTGAGCCGGCACCGGCCAGTGCCAAGGCAGCCAAACCGGCTGCGCGGAAAGTGTCCAAATCGGCTGCAGCACCTGCCAAAGCACCGGCTGCCAAGCGCGCACCGGCCAAATCCACTGCCCAGCCGGTGTCCAAGTTCGCTGTAAAGTCTGCTGCACCCAAGACCCTGGCCGCCAAGACTGCCGCACTGAAAAAACCGGCTGCCAAAAAAGCTGCGCCTCAAAAGGTCGCCGCCAAGAAAACCACCCGGAGCGCATGAAGCTGCTGATTGTCGCGGTCGGTCAACGTGTGCCCGATTGGGCGCAAAGCGCCTACGACGATTACGCCAAGCGATTTCCGCCTGAAATCAAGGTTGAGCTGAAGGCTGTCAAGACCGAGGCCCGCGCCTCCAAGACCCTGGAAAACCTGCTGGCCGCTGAGCGCGCCCGCATTGAGGCCGTCATACCCAAAGGCATGCGCGTTGTCGCGCTTGACGAGCGTGGCACGGCCGTGACTACCATGGCCCTGGCCGACAAGCTGCTTTTCTGGCAGCGCGAAGGGGGTGACGTCGCCATCGTCATTGGCGGGCCGGACGGGCTGGACCCTGCCTTCAAGCTGGCGGCCCAAGAGCGTATCCGCCTGTCTGACCTGACCTTGCCGCATGCCATGGTGCGTGTGTTGCTCATTGAGCAGCTGTACCGCGCCTGGAGCATCACGGTGAACCATCCTTACCATCGAGAGTAGACCTTGCCCCCACGCTCCCTACTGCGTGTGGTTCGCTGCCCCCCGAGGGGGCGTGATTTCCCTTGGGGCGGCCCGGCGGGAAATCTGGCTCTTGCGCTGACCTGACAATAGCCTTTATGCCTGAATTTATTTACTTGGCTTCGCAGAGTCCGCGCCGTGCGCAGTTGCTGGCACAACTCGGCGTGGCGTTTGAATTGCTTTTACCTGACCCTGACGAAGACGCGGAAGCCTTGGAAGCCGTTCACGGGCGCGAGGCGCCTGCTGCTTACGTTCAGCGGGTTACCCGGCTTAAATTGGAGGCGGCGGTGGCGCGCATGAAGCGCCGTGGCTTGCCTGCTGCGCCAGTGCTGTGTTCGGACACCACGGTCGCTCTGGGGCGTGAAATTTTCGGCAAGCCGGCAGATCTCAGCCAAGCCAGGCGCATGCTCGCTGCCCTGGCCGGCTGCACGCACCGTGTGCTCACGGCAGTGGCGGTGCAGCAGGGTCGTCAGACCCGCGAGGCCCTGAGTGTGTCCAGCGTCAGTTTTGCTGCCATGTCGACTGCCCAGATCAAGGCTTACGTAGCCACCGGTGAGCCCATGGGCAAAGCCGGCGCTTATGCGGTGCAGGGCCAAGCGGCCATGCACATCACGCACATCAGCGGCAGCTATTCAGGCATCATGGGCTTGCCTTTGTACGAAAGTGCGCAGATTTTGCGCGCTGCCGGTTTGAAAATTTGAATCATTCCCCCCATGCCGCAAGAAATTTTGATCAATTGGTCCCCCCAGGAAAGCCGGGTCGCCGTGGTGGAGCACGGTGCCGTGCAAGAGTTGCATGTCGAGCGCTCGCTCGAGCGGGGCCTTGTCGGTAACGTCTACCTGGGCAAGGTGGTGAGGGTCTTGCCCGGCATGCAGTCCGCCTTCATTGACATCGGTCTGGACCGCACTGGCTTTTTGCACGTTGCAGACTTGATGAGCAGCATCAACCAACGGCACGCCGAGAACGAAGCAGCCAAAGGAAATGCCCCTGCAGCCAGCCAGCCGGAACCGATTGAAAGACAACTTTTTGTCGGTCAGGCCATCATGGTGCAGGTACTCAAAGACCCGATTGGCACCAAGGGCGCCCGTCTGACTGCGCAAATCAGCATTGCAGGGCGGCTGCTGGTTTTTCTGCCGCAAGACCAACACATTGGTGTGTCCCAAAAAATAGCGCCCAAGCTGCGCGAAGAATTGCGCGAACGGCTGCAAGCGCTGGCCGGCGAAGCCGGCGGCGGCTTTATTTTGCGCACCAACGCAGAAGACGCCAGTGATACACAGCTTGGTGAAGATATTTTCTATTTGCGCAAAACATGGACGCGCATCAAAGAAGCCTCCTTGCGCTTGCCGCCAGGCTCGGTGTTGCACCAGGACTTGAACTTGCTGCAGCGTGTGCTGCGCGACGTGGCTTCTGAGGCAACCCAGTCGATTCGCGTCGACTCGCGCGAGCAATTTGAGCAATTAAAAGCTTTTGCAGAAGAGTTCATGCCGGCAACCCTTTCAAAAATACAGCTTTACACAGGCGAGCGACCGATATTTGATTTATTCAATATTGATGAAGAGATTGCCCGTGCGCTCGGTCGTCGCGTTGAACTCAAGTCCGGCGGCTATCTGGTTGTGGACCAGACTGAAGCCTTGACCACGGTGGATGTGAACACCGGTGGTTTTGTGGGGGCGCGCAATTTAGAAGAGACCATCTTCAAGACCAACCTTGAGGCTGCGCAAGCCATTGCCAGGCAGCTGCGTTTGCGTAACTTGGGCGGTATTGTCATTGTGGATTTCATCGACATGCTGCGGGACAACCACCGTGACACGGTGCTGGCCGAGTTTAAAAAGCAGCTTGAACGTGATCGCATCAAGACGACAGTCAATGGCTTTTCGGCCTTGGGGCTGCTTGAGATGACGCGCAAGCGAACGCGTGAATCGCTGTCTCACCAGCTGTGCGAGCCTTGCAGTGTTTGCACTGGCAAGGGCATCGTCAAAACGGCGCGCAGCGTGAGTTACGACATCTTGCGGGAAATACTTCGTGAAGCCCGGCAATTCAATCCGCGTGAATTTCGGGTGGTGGCATCGCCTCAAGTGATAGAACTCTTTTTAGACGAGGAAAGTCAGCATCTGGCGGGCTTGAGTGAATTCATCGGCAAACCGATTTCGCTGCAGTCAGAAGCCGCCATGGCCCAAGAGCACTACGACATTGTGTTGCTTTGACTTTTTGAGTCATCGTTGTTAAAGCCCAGCTTGTAAAGATGGCTGTAAGCGCCGCCCTGAGCCAGCAACTGAGCGTGCGTGCCGGACTCAATCAAACGGCCGCCATCGAGCATGAGGATGCGGTCAGCGTGTTGGATGGTTGACAAGCGGTGCGCAATGATCAGCGATGTCCGGCTCAATGTAAGACGCTCAATCGCTTGTTGCACAGCCTGCTCTGACTCTGTGTCCAAAGCCGAGGTGGCCTCGTCCAGAATCAAAATCGGCGCATCCTTGTACAGCGCACGGGCGATGGCCAGCCTTTGCCTTTGTCCGCCCGACAACTGCATGGCGTTGTGACCCAATAAGGTGTCTATGCCTTGCGGCAATTCAGCAATGAATTTTTCGAGGTTGGCCGCTTGCAGGCAAGTGATCACCTTCTGGCGGTCTAGCTGCTGACCGAGTGCGACATTACTGGCAATGGAGTCATTGAGCATCACTACGTGCTGGCTGACAAATGCAATTTGCGATCGCAATGAACCCAGGTTCCAGTCTTGCAGAGGAATTCCATCGAGCAGGATCTGACCCGCATTAGGGTCTCTAAAGCGCGGCAGCAAGTTAACCAAAGAGCTTTTTCCTGAGCCGGAGGTGCCGACTATGGCCACCGTTTCGCCAGGTTGAACGCGCAGGCTGATCTCATCCAGCGCCGCTGCGGCATCGTCCTTGTAGCGCAGGGTGACGCCTTCAAAGCGGATATCGCCTGAGGCCCGCGCCAGCTTGAAACTGCCGCTGCTTTCGTCTTCGATCAAATCCAGCAAATGCACGCCGCGCTCCAGTGCAGCCAGGCCGCGCGTGATCGGCGTGGCCGCATCCGACAGACTTTTGATGGGCGCAATCAAGAGCAGCATGGCGGTGATGAAGGCCACAAAGCTGCCTACTGTGGTGGCGCCCTGGGCACTTTGAATCAAGGCAATCGAAATCACGGCCGACAGTGCTGCGGCCGCCATCAACTGAGTCAATGCGCTCATACCGGCATGCGTGACAGTTGACTTCATCGACAGGTTGCGCAATGAAACGCTGAGCAGATGAAAACGCCCGGCTTGCACAGTCTGCGCTCCGTGAAGCCGCACGTCCCGGTGCGCCAGGACGTTTTCTTCGACCACATAGGCCAATTCGTCGGTGGCACGCTGGCTTTCTTTGGTCAGCCGGTAAAGTCGTTTGGACAGCACACGCACAACGACGATAACTGCCGGAAACATCAGCCCGACCACCAGCGTCAGTTTCCAGTTGAGGTAGAGCAGGTAGGCCACGAGTGCAAGCACGCTTAACACATCGCGGGCCAGCCGCATGACGGCGTTGACCAGCAGGTGCGAGCCGTTTTGCACTTCGTACACCACCGTGTTGGCAATGGCGCTGGAGCTTTCATCGGTGAACAGCGCCAGCTTGGCACTCAGCAGCTTGTCAAACATGGCTGCACGCAGTTTTTGCAAGCCCAGGTTGGTGACCCTGGCCAGCCCGAACTGGGCGACAAAGGCCGTCAAGCCACGCGCACCAAACAGCAGCATCAGGAAAAAGGGGACCAGCCAGATGTCTAAGTTGCCGTCTGCTTTGAAACCGCGGTCCAGCAAAGGCTTGAGCAAGGCCGGCACCATCGGCTCAGTCGCTGAACCCAGCACGGTTGCTGCGATGGCCACTGCCCAGCCTGACTTAGACGCACTGAAAAAAGGCCAGAGTCTTTTAAAACTGCTGCGCAGGCTGGCGCTGCGCAGAAGAGGGGTCTGAAGCGGTGTTGAAGGTTTAGTCAAAAGCCAGGCGCTTATAAAAAAGGAAACCAATCGGGTTGGATCGCCAGAAAACTTGGCGCTTGCGCGTTGGATTGGATTATCAGGGATGTTCCGCGGCCCTCAGCCAAGCCGGATTTCCTTCAAAACTAGGTGTATTTGCCCATGAAAGCGCGGCATGAGTGTCATCTTGACTTGTTACTATTGGCACTGCTGCAAAAAGTGCAAAATGCAATGTTCATCGACAGCCCGGGCCGCCAACGTGAAAAATGATGTGAGTTTTGCCAATTTTGAAAGACGCGCCGCACTCAAGGCCATTTCTGCCGCCGGCCTGCTAGGCTTGACTGCCATGCCGGCGTGGGCGCAATTTCGGGTTGAAGTCTCCGGGGTTGGATTGACACAGTTGCCCATTGCCTTGCCGCTCTTTACAGGCGAAGCGCAGGCGCCCCAAAAAATCAGTGCGATTTTGCGAGCCGATCTAGAGCGCAGCGGTATGTTTCGAGCTGTTGACGCAGAAGGCCTGAAAGCCGATGAAAACACACGGCTTGATGCCGGCATGTGGCGCCAGCGCGGCGCTGACTCTGTGGCCACCGGTAGCATCACGCCTTTGGCGGATGGCCGTTTTGATGTGCGTGTGCGTTTGTGGGACGTGGTTCGCAGCCAGGATTTGGGCGGTCAAACCCATGTGGTGTCAGCCGCTGACCTGCGACTGGCTGCTCACCGCGTGGCTGATTTCATTTACGAAAAGCTAACGCGTGAAAAAGGCATTTTTGCCACCCGCATTGCTTACGTCACCAAGTCAGGTACGCGCTTTAACTTGTGGGTTGCCGACTCTGACGGCGAGGGGGCACAATCGGCGCTGATCAGCCCAGAGCCGATCATCTCGCCGTCCTGGTCGCCGACGGGTGCGCAACTGGCCTATGTGTCCTTTGAGTCACGTAAACCGGTCATTTATTCGCACGATGTGGCCACCGGCAAGCGGCGTTTGCTGGCCAACTTCAAGGGCTCCAACAGCGCCCCGGCCTGGGCACCTGACGGCCGTCAACTTGTAGCCACACTGAGCCGCGATGGTGGATCGCAGATTTATGCGATGGATGTCAACGGCAGCGAGCCGCGCCGGCTGACCCAGTCCTCCAGCATTGACACCGAGCCGACGTACACCCTGGATGGTCAAAGCATTTACTTTGTCAGTGACCGCGGCGGTGCGCCCCAGATCTACAAAATGGCGGCCAACGGCAGCAACCCGCAGCGCGTGACTTTCACGGGCAATTACAACATTTCGCCGGCCCTGAGCCCTGACGGTCGCTGGATGGCTTACATCTCGCGCATTGGTGGTGCCTTCAAGCTGCATGTGATGGACCTGGCCAGTGGCGTGAGTACATCCATCACCGACACCAGTGCCGATGAGAACCCCAGCTTTGCACCCAACAGCCGGCTTATTTTGTATGCTACACAGCAGCAAGGCCGCGAGGCCTTGATGACAAGTACCCTGGACGGTAAAGTCAAAGCCCGTTTGACGGGTGCGGCCGGCGATATTCGTGAGCCTGACTGGGGACCGTTCACGCGTTGAGTCAAAGTTTTTCTTGGTCTTTTTTGAGAGGTTTTTATGAAACGAGTGCACTTTTCCTTGCTTTCAGCTTTAACCCTGTCGCTCACCCTTGTGGGTTGCGGCTCCAACGTCAAATTAAATGACGTTGCAGTGGAGGATCGAAGCGGGGCACCCACCGCAGCAAGTCCAACTCCTGCTCCCGCTGCTGCGCCTGTTGCTGCTGGCCGAGCCGTCGCACCCGTTGAAATCCGCAGTGCTGACAGCGCTGGCGCCGGCCCTGCGGGCGTTGCCCGCGTGATTTACTTTGACTACGACAGTTTCACTGTCCGCTCTGAGTTTCAATCCGCGGTGGATGCGCACTCGCGCTTTTTGACCAGCAACAAGGCACGCAAGATCGCCATTGAAGGCCACACAGACGAGCGTGGCGGCCGCGAGTACAACCTCGCACTGGGACAAAAGCGCGCTGAAGCTGTCCGTCGTTCGATGACTTTGCTGGGCGTCGCTGAAAGCCAGATTGAGGCCGTTAGTCTTGGCGAAGAAAAGCCTGCGCAGACCGGCAGCACTGAAGAGGCTTATGCCCGTAACCGCCGCGCTGAAGTGAACTACCGCTGAAGCCGGGGACTGAAGCTTTGCAAACCATGCCCATTTTTGCCTTGAGAGCTGTCTTTGCGGCAGTGTGTTGTCTTTGTATCAGCTCGGCCCAGGCCGGGCTTTTTGAAGATGACGAAGCTCGCCGTGCCATTTTGGATTTGCGCCAAAAGGTCGACCAGATGCAGCAGCAAAGTGCCCAGATGCAGCAGCAAAGCGCTGAGCAGCTGCGCGCGACCAAAGATGAAAATGCCGTGTCGATTGAGCAAGTCAATGGCCAGCTCACGCAATTGCGCCGCAGTTTGCTGGAGCTCTCCAACATGATCGAGACTCTGCGCAGTGAACTGGCCAACTCGCGCGGCAAAAACGAGCAATTGGCCCGTGACCTGGCAGATGCGCAGCGGTTTCAAAAAGACATTGTTCAAGGCACTGAAGACCGGCTCAAGCGGCTAGAGCCTTCTAAAGTCAGCGTGGATGGTCTGGATTTCATGGCTGCGCCGGCCGAAATCCGCGAGTACGACGCCGCTCTGGCCACCATGCGCAAGGGTGATTTTGCGCAAGCATTGCCGGCTTTCAGCGAGTTTGTCCGCCGCTACCCTTCTAGCGGTTACCAGCCCTCAGCTTTGTTCTGGCTGGGTAATTTGCACTATTCCCAGCGCAATTACAAAGAAGCTTTGAACCAGTACAGGGCGCTGGTCAGCGCTTCGCCTGCGCACCTTCGCGCACCCGAGGCCTTGCTGTCGGTTGCCAACTGCCAGTTGGAGCTCAAGGACCCCAAAGCTTCCCGCAAAACGCTGGAGGAATTGGTCAAAGCTTATGCCGAATCCGAAGCAGCATCTTTGGCCAAGGCGCGTCTGGCCAAACTGAAGTAGAGCCGGCCTGCTTATTCCGGCTTTAAAATGTCGGCATGGACATCGCTGCACTTCAATCTCTTCATTCACAGCTCTTGTGGGCCGCTTTCGGCTTGTCTTGCCTTTTCGGTTTCATCGTGCAGCGCACGCATTTTTGCACCATGGGGGCAGTCAGCGACATTGTCAGCATGGGCGACTGGACCCGCATGCGCGTTTGGGGCCTGGCCATCGGTGTGGCCATGCTGGGCTTTGCGGGTTTGACCGCTGCCGGCTTGCTGCAAGCCGACAAAGTACTTTACGCTTCTAACCGTTTTATCTGGCTCTCCGGGCTGGTGGGCGGCATCATGTTCGGCTTTGGCATGGTGCTGGCCTCAGGTTGTGGCAGCAAGACCCTGGTGCGCATCGGCAGCGGCAACCTCAAGTCGCTGGTGGTGTTTGTCGTGATGGGTGTTGCGTCTTTTGCCACACTCAAGGGCATCACTGCCGTGCTGCGGGTGGCCACGGTGGACCGTGTGGCCATTGACTTCGCACAGCCTGCCACCCTGGGCCAATGGCTGGCCAATGCCGCCGGTTTTGATCCTTCCATCGCGGCGCTTGCTTTGGGGCTGCTGTTGGGCCTGGGCTTACTGGTTTGGGCACTGACAGGGCGTGATTTTGCAAACGCAAACAATCTATTGGCCGGTATCGGCATCGGCGCCATCATCACCGCCATGTGGTGGCTCAGTGGCCATATGGGATTTGTCGCAGAGCATCCTGAAACGCTGGAGGCCGTTTTTCTGGCTACCAGCTCCGGCAGGGCAGAGTCGCTGAGTTTTGTAGCGCCCGTGGCTTACAGCCTGGACTGGTTAATTTTCTTCAGCGACAAAAGCAAGGTGATCACCATCGGCATCATGTCCGTGGTGGGCGTGGTGACCGGTTCTTTGCTGCAGGCACTGGCTTCGCGCTCCTTTCGCTGGGAAGGCTTTGGCGGCACTGAAGACACGGCCAATCACCTGGTGGGCGCTGTGCTGATGGGTGTGGGTGGTGTGGTCGCTATGGGCTGCACGGTTGGCCAGGGCTTGTCGGGTATTTCAACGCTGAGCTTGACCAGTTTTGTCGCCTTGGCGGCCATATTGGCCGGCGCTGTGGGCGGCCTCAAATACCAGATGTGGCGCCTTGAGCGCAGCCTTTGATGAGCGGGCGCCAGCCCGAGACTACAGACATTGAGCGCCGGTTCAGCGGTCTGGCCCGCTTGTATGGCGCTCAAGGCGCACAGCGCATTAGCAGCGCGCACGCCGTGGTGGTCGGTTTGGGTGGCGTTGGTTCCTGGGCGGCAGAGGCACTGGCCCGCAGCGGCTTGGCCAGACTCACGCTGATTGACCTGGACCATATCGCCGAGTCCAACATCAACCGGCAGGTGCATGCCATTGAGCCCAGTGTGGGCCAGTCCAAAGTGGAGGCCATGCGCCAGCGTATCGCGCTGATCAACCCACTGTGCCAGGTTCATGCTGTAGACGAATTCGTAGACGCTGACAACTGGCCGCAAATTGCCGGCATTCAGCTGAGCAAAGACATGCCCCTGGCGGTATTCGATGCCTGTGACCAGGTGCGCGCCAAAACCGCCATGGCCGCCTGGGCGCTTGAGCAGGGTGCGCACTTTATTGCTGCAGGTGCGGCCGGCGGCAAGCGGCACGCGCACCGTGTCGAAATTGAAGATTTGTCCGAGGTCACGCACGACCCATTGCTTGCACAACTGCGCTACCGCTTGCGCAAGTCACATGGTGCCTCTCGAACAGGTCGCGTCGGCGTGGCCTGCGTGTTCAGCCGCGAGCCTGTGATGCAGCCCGATGCTGTGCTTGATTCAGCCGAATCTGCAGCAGGCGAGGGCGCCGCCAGCGATGGCAGCCTCAATTGCCACGGCTACGGATCCGTCGTGACAGTGACCGCGACATTCGGCCTCTGCGCAGCAGGCTGGCTTCTTGATAGAGTTGCTTCCGGTGGCCAGCGTCTCAAAAAATGACGCTATAATCTAAGGCTTGGCTAAGTAAAGTACACGCTAACTAAGTCAAGAATTGAAGAGGAATCAGTGGGACGTTAGCTCAGTTGGTAGAGCAGCGGACTTTTAATCCGTTTGTCGTGGGTTCGACCCCCGCACGTCCCACCAAATTCCTCAATGAAATCAAGCACTTACAGAGATGTCAGTGCTTTTTTTATGTCTAAAAGTATAGAAGTCGATGGTTTTATACTTTTTTGAATTTTTCATGTGCTTTTTTTGCGTCTAAAACGTAGACAAAACACATTCCAAGGTTGCCGTCCAGGCTACAAAAACTGGATTTTTGTTTGGTTGCCAAAGTTTTTGCAAAAAAGTGGTTGCTCAAACCAGAAGACCGAAAATAAAGTTAGTTCATTGCTACAAACGAAAGGGAAATGCAATGACAACGATGAGCACTTTGAAACTGACAGCCGCACAGAAACCAACCCAAATGTTGCCAGTACAGCAACGACGCAACAAGTTGGCAAAACGGCTTTGGGAACAGATGGAACTTGCGAAGGCACAGCAAGCAGGGACGCAATACACAGCAACCAAATTCCGCACCATTACGGACAACGAAACGGGCTTACGTAAGCAAGTGGAAACGAACAAGCGAGTGAAGGCTTGGTGGTTTGTTGCTGATAACGGCAAGTTGTCGCTGTCAATACGCTACGGAACAAAGGTGTTGGAACTGGCAAAGGGCAAACACGCTGTTGAGGTGGGTGCTGAAAAGGACTTGGTGGGGGTGTTGGACGTGATTAAAACGGCTGTGTTGGCAGGTGAGTTGGACACTGCGATTGAGAACGCGGCGAACAAACTGCGTGATGGGTTTGGTAGGTGAAAGTAGGGGGTAAGGGTAGGGTTTATTAAAAAGCACGGTTTTTGCCACGCAAGTTGATGGGGGTGAAAAACCGTGCTTATTGATAAACAGGGTGGTGGTAAATACTTGATGCGTATTGAAGAAGTCGTCACAAAAACCATCAGACCCAAGCCACCGCTAACGCCTGAACAGGCAAGAATACAAGGGCTGAAGAACAATGTTGAACGTGGCAGACAACAACTACAGGCAGAACGCGACAGGCAACGCAGGCAGCGTGACGCTGAACGCTTGCGCAAGCAACAACAGCAACGCTTTTAAGTTGCGTTGTGTTGGGGGTGCCAGCGTGTTGCTACGCACACCACGTTTTGTAAAAGCCGCAAATCACGCTGAAAACGCATGGTTTGTGGCGAAATACATAGCGTTTGCGAAATTGATGGTGGTGGGGATGAGAGGCATAGTTAAAATACCTTCACGCAAAGTGCGAAGTTTTTACGCCGTTGCAGCAATGCAAAAACTCGCACACCACTTTTTAGCCACGCTGAAAAACGTTGATAGTGTTGCGTTTAGTGGTATAGAGTTCAGCACTTTTAATCCGTTTGTCGTGGGTTCGACCCCCGCACGTCCCACCACTGAATATAAAAAGCCGCTTTGCATTAACCTGCAAAGCGGCTTTTTTGTTGGTTCTCGGAGTTTTTAGTTGTCCCGGAACAAGACCGTGATGCTGATGCGGCGGTTACGCGCATCGAGCGGGTCGTTCGGGTTGTAGGGGGCGGTGTCGGCCACCCCTTCAATGCGGGCAAACCGGTTGCTTTTGACGCCGCTTTTTTCAACCAGCTGGCGCGTGGCTTCAGCGCGCTCTGCTGAAAGCGACCAGTTGTTGCGGTTTTCAGTATTGGCAAAGGCCACGCTGTCGGTGTGTCCCCGCACGGCCACCTTGTTGGGCATGGAGCCCAGTGACTTGGCCACTTCGTCCAGCAGTGTCTGAGCACGCGGCAGCAAGCGGGTGGTGCCCAGGGCAAACATCGCAAAGTCGGCTTTGTCGATGATCTCTATGCGCAATCCGTCTTTCTCGCGCACAAACTTGACTTGCTCTTTCAAGTTTTGCAGCTTGGGGTTTTGCTCGAGTCGCTCTTTCATTTCTTTTTCGAGCTTGTCAAAAGCGGCCTTGTCGGCTTCTTCAATGATTTGCTTTTTCTCGGCTTCGCTTACCACGTCCGGGTTGGCCCGGTCGGTGCTGTTAGGCGAGGGGTCGTTTTCGGTCGGACCGCCTTCAGAGCGGGGGGTCACGCGCTCCATGGCGGCGGTTTGTTTGGCAGAAAACGGAAAGCCGTCCGGGTCAATGATGGAGCGTCCACCCAGAATGCCGTTGGAGCCTGCCAGGCTGCTCATGGTGATGTTACTGTGTGAAGTCGGCTTGAAGTAATCAGCAATACTTTTACGCTGGTCTGCGTTGGCCGCACCCAGCAGCCACATGAGCAAAAAGAAGGCCATCATGGCCGTCATCATGTCGGCCAGGGCGATCTTCCAGGCGCCGCCGTGGGCGCCGCCATGGCCGTCGTCCATGACTTTTTTAACCACGATGACGGGTGCCAGAGCTGCCGGCGCCGCCTCTTCTTCAGCAGGTTTGTCAGCCGCGGCTGCGGCCTCTGCGGCAGAGGTCGCCTCTTTGATGGCGGCTTGCATCGCCTCTGGGTCGCTGGCGTCTTTGCCGTTCAGTAATTCAATGGCCGCCGCCAAAATGGCGTCCGTCGGTTCAGCGGGGGCTGACGCCGGCGCTTCACCCGTTTTGTCGGCAGCTTCCTCGGCCATGCTTATTTACCGCGCAGCCCGTCAAAGACTTCGGCGAAGCTCGGCTGGTTGTGGTGGCTGATGCCGACCCGCGCTGCCTCAATGATCAGTGGCATGGGATGGCCGTGCATGGTGCCGATGATGATTTGTTTAACGACTTTGTAAATTTCGCCTTCATCGTCAATGATCTGTTTCAGGCGGCCGGCCATAGGCTCGACCAGGCCGTAAGCGAAGAACACGCCCAAAAAGGTACCCACCAAAGCGCCGCCGATCAACCCGCCCAAAATGGCCGGTGGCTGGTCAATCGCGCCCATGGTCTTCACCACACCCAGCACGCAGGCCACAATGCCCAGCGCAGGCAAGGCGCCAGCCATGGAGGCCAGGGCCTCTGCAGGCTTGAGGGCGCCATGGTGGTGGGTCTTGATGGACTGCTCCATCACTTCTTCGACAGCGTAAGCGCTGAGGTTGCTGGACGAAACGACCAGCAATCGAACCGTGTCTGTGATCAGGTGCAGCAGGTCGTGGTCTTTGAGAAGCGCCGGGTATTCGCCAAAAATAGCGCTGGCTTCCGGGTTCTCGATGTGCGCTTCAAGCGCCACCGCCCCTTCGCTTTTAAGCGTTTTCATGATCTTGGAGACCACGAAAATGGTGTTCAGGTAATCGTCTTTTTTGTATTTAGGGCCTTTGAACACCTTGCCCAGGCCGCCCAGAGCGCCTTTGACAGTGTCCATGCTGTTGCCGATCAACATGGCGGCAATGGCGGCGCCGCCAATGATGAAGGTCTCAATGGGTGCTGCCTTGATGATGGGCGCCATGCTGCCGCCGGCCATGATGAAGCCACCGAACACACAGACAAACAAGACCACCAGACCGATAGCACTGATCATTGACTTTCTCCATTCAAGTTGGCTGCGGCACGCGCGTTAGCCGCAAAACGACAACTTGGCCCGTACCAAGCTCTACTGTAACGCCGCAATCGATTAAATCATTGCGCTTGTGGGGGAAACCCCCGTTTTAATGGGCAGTCGGGCTGGCGCGCTGGGGCAACAAGGCCGGCACATCACGCCAGGCCTGGCGAATCTCGTTCATCAGGCCGTGCACTTCAGCCAGCGCTTGCAGGTCGTTGTGCAGGTTGATGTGCAACAGGCGGCGCGTGATATAGCTGTAAAGCTCATTGAGGTTGTTGGCCAGGTCGCCGCCTTTTTCAAAGTCCAGCGCGCCTTGCAGGCCAAACAAAATGCGGTTGGCACGGGCCAGGCTTTTGCCTTTTTCAACAATGGCGCCGTGCTCAATATGGCCCTTGGCGGTCATCAGGCTCTCAATGAGGCCGTCAAACAGCATTTGGATCAGTTCAACTTTGTCGGCTACAACAGCTTGGCTGGCAGTGCTGCCGGCGCCGTAGCTTTCCATGGCTTTGAAATGAACTCGCATGTCTTGGGGCTCCTAAGTTACTGACTGTGGACACAGCAAGTATCGGAACCCCAGCAGAAAACTTGAGGGCAGAAGGCGCTCGCCTTGGCCCTGGAGGCTGAAAAGAGTGAAAAACCGCCAAAAAACCAGAGCCCGGCTCAGACCGGTGGTCATTCAGCCCTGATGAGGTCTGTATCAGCCCGGTTTGCGCACCTTGGTGCTGGCCGGTTCAGCCACTTTCAGCGTGACACGCAGTTTTTTGACGACCGCGCTCAGCAACTGGCTCACGCGGGACTCGGTCACGCCCAGTACTTCGCCGATTTCTTTGAGGTTGAGCTCTTCAACATAGTACAAATTCATTAGCAATTGGTCGCGTTCGGCCAATTCTCCGATGGCGCCTGCCACCGCGCCCATGAACTGGGCATGTTCAACGATGGCATCCGGCTGCTGCGAACTGTCATCGGCGATGTTCATGACCTCGTCGTTCATGACCTCCATCGAATAAGTCTCAAAACGCTTGGCCTGGCCGCGCTCTTTTTGGAAGGCTTCTAAGTCTTTGCCGACGTGTTCTGCCAGTTCCGCCTCAGTCGGTATGCGTCCGAGCTCAGAAGCCAACTCATCGGTGGCTTTGCTGTGGCTTTTGTTGAAGGCCACCGCAGAGCGGGGCAAAAACGAAAGCCGGCGCACTTCATCCAGAATGGCGCCACGCACACGGCTGTGGGCAAAGCCCTCAAATTCGATGCCTTTTCCCGGGTTGTACGCCCTGGCGGCTTCCAGCAGGCCGATCATGCCCACTTGGATCAACTCATCGAGCTCCATAAAGGGTGGAATGCGCACCTTCAGGTGCAGCGCCACGCGCTTGACCATACCCAGATGCGCCATGACCAGCGCTTCGTG
>CANNNH010000014.1 GCA_947505915.1 Comamonadaceae bacterium | reverse complement strand
TTTGTGAGCGGTTCACAGTTTCCACAATGGCATGGCAACTTGCTGGTGGGTGCCTTGGCCGGACAAATGCTGGTGCGCCTGACGCTGGATGGCGAGAAAGTCATCAAGGAAGAGCGACTGCTGCAAGGCCGGGTTGGCCGCATTCGCGACGTGCGCATGGGGCCAGACGGTTTTGTGTACCTGTTGACAGACGATTCTCAAGGACGTTTGCTCAGACTGGAGCCAGTCAAGGCCTGACACGCGGGGGTGTGAATAGATGTTACCCATTCGGGTGACAACCCGAGCGTAGATTTAAAACGCTGGCAATAAACGGGGCATGATGAATTGTCCTTCGCCCCATTGTTCTGTTTTTGTGAGCAGCCCGTTCGCTGCGTCTATGACGGTTTGCGTGACTTGATGGCCCGCCTCTTCAAGCGAAATTTCTCCTGCGATCAGGCCACTGAGGTTGACATCTATACCGTCTGACCAGTGCTGCACGGTGTGTGGATTGCCACAAAGCTTGAGCGTTGGCGCCAGCGGATTGCCGGAAGGGTTGAAAACGCCCATCGAAAACAGCGTGATCTGAGCGCCTGCGGCCACCATACCGGTTATGGAACAAGGGCTGAAGAACGGTGTGTCCATAAAGTACAGCCCCGGCCCGGCAGGGGGCTGAGCGAAAGACAGGCAGCCTTGAAAATGCGAGTCACCGATCTTGCAAACCGCCCCCATTGTTTTTTCTACCAAGGTAGTCAGACCGGCTTCAATGTTTTCGGCAGTAGGGTTCACGCCACGGTAATGATCACCGTCTCCCGCCATGCGTTTTTCGGTGATGGCGATGCAGTTGATGATGGCCTGCGCTATTTCCGGCGACGCTGATTGGGCGCGCACCACCTCTTCTGCGCCAATGAATTCAGCGGTTTCCGAAACGATGACGCGGGCGCCGTGTGCAATGGCCTCGTCCACAAATCGGCCTACTGCGGGGTTTGAGCAGACTGCACTGGAAGCATCTGAGCCACCGCACTCCAGCGCGAAGGTCAGCGCTGAAAAAGGGCAGGGTACTCTGAGCTGCCCGCGTATCTTCTGACTTAAGCGCTCGAGAGCCTGGCAAGCAAGTTGGATGGCGTTCTCCACGCCTGCGCCGTCCATCACTGCCAGCACTTCAACGGGCTTGTCGTGAAAAAGTTTTTGCCAAGCCTGTGCAGCTCGCCGATCGTGGCACAAGACCAGCGCGGCACCGATGTTGGGATGGTCAACGAGTTGCGCTATCACCTGGTCCTGCAATTGAGCGTCGGCAAGCTGCAGGCCTCTTTGAAATTCGCCTTTGATTTGCAATACGGGCTCGCCTTTGTCAGCTTCATGGCGCTGGGCTGCAAGTTCGGCGATTCGGTTACTCAGTGCGACGGTTGAAATGACAGCCAGATGGTTGCGCACGCCTACGCGGCCATCCAGGCGGGCAAAACCCATGAAGCTGAGACCGTCGCTCATGGCAGAAGACAGCGGCTTAGCTGCAGTTGTGGACATGAACATGCTCCCCAGCCCGTATGGTTGTTGTGGCTTTGCCGATGGCCACGCCATATTTAATGACAGAGTGCCCCTTTGCAATTTCTTGACGGGCCACTTTATGCCCGAAAGGAATCGACTCCACCAGCACGAGACCGTCACGTGTGATCTTCACGTCGGTTTGAAAGTCCAACAAAGTGCTGACGTTGTCATCGGGATGAACGGTGAGGCTGATGCGGCTCATGCTGAATTTTGAAGGGTAAAAATCGCTGGGCAAGGCTTCAACTTACTTGTCAGGAAAAGCATTAGGTTTTAAAGTTCTATTTATAGTAACATAGGGCGAAATTTCATCCATTGGAGTGTTCTTATCGTGCCTCGCTTGCGCCATTTCGGTCTGTTGTTGCTGCCCTGGTTTTTGTTGATTGCTTTATGGCAAGGCCTTGCAACCTCGGGCTTCGTGAACCCCGGTCTCATGCCTACGCCGGCGCAGGTCGCGACAAAGCTGATTGAATTGCTGTTTGGTGGAAGGCTGAGCATTGACATCCTCAAGTCGACCCAACGTGTCACGCTGGGCGTGGCACTTGGCATCGCACTGGCTGTGCCGGTAGGTTTTTTGATTGGCTGGTACAAAAGCGCTCGAACTTTTCTTGATCCCCTGATCAATTTTTTCCGGGCCCTTCCACCCATTGCCCTGATTCCTTTGGTGGTGGTGTATTTCGGAATCGACGAACCGGCCAAAGTCATCATCCTTTTTTACGCCAGTTTTTTTGCGGGCGTGATTGTGATGTACGAAGGTGTGTCTCAAATCAGCCCCATTTACATCAAGGCAGCCCGCACCTTAGGGGCCAATGAATGGGAAATTTTCTCAAGAGTCATTGTGCCGATGACCATGCCCCACATCCTGACCTCGCTGCGGGTTGCTCTGGGCGTGGCTTGGG
Source organism: Comamonadaceae bacterium (assembly GCA_947505915.1). The sequence goes on along the minus strand of CANNNH010000014.1, from coordinate 14,181 downwards.
CCACCTTGGTGGCTTCAGAGCTGGTGGCTGCCCAGCAGGGACTCGGTGCACTGATACAGAGCGCAGGATCTTTCTTCCAAATCGATGTGATTTACGTGGGGATTGTCTGCATCGGTGTCGTCGCCATGACCATGGACATGGCCTTGCGCGCAGTCACCCGGCGCATGATCCGCTGGCAAGAGCGAGTGGAGGCTCAATGACCACACCACGCATCCAATTTGACAAAGTTTCTTTTGATTTTCAAACCGAGAACGGGCCCTTGCGGGTGGTGGACGGTGTGTCCTTGGATATCCGGGAAAACGAGTTCATCTGCATCGTCGGTCCGTCAGGCTGTGGCAAAACCACGCTGATGAACCTCCTTGCAGGCTTTGCCAAGCCAACTGAAGGAAGTCTGACGCTGGATGGCAATCCGATACAGGGCCCGGGTCGAGATCGCGGTGTCATCTTCCAAGAGTACGGCGTTTTTCCATGGCTGACCGTTGAGCAGAATATTCTTTTCGGCTTGCGTCTTTCCGGGAGCAAGACCCCTGCTGCCGAGGCTGAATCTGTCTGCCGCAAGTATCTGGAGTTGATGGGACTGACAGATTTTGCGAAGGCCTTTCCTAAAACGCTCTCAGGCGGTATGCGCCAACGCTTGGCGATTGCACGAGCCTATGCGGCCCAACCCGAGTTTCTTTTGATGGACGAGCCTTTTGGGGCGCTGGATGCGCAAACGCGTTCCAAAATGCAGAACTTGCTGCTCGAAGTTCTTCAGCGGGAAGGCAAAACAGTGATGATGATCACTCACTCGGTAGACGAGGCTGTGTACCTCGCCTCCCGTATTGTTGTGGTGACTGCGCGACCTGCGCGCATCAAGGAAATCATAGAGATTCCGTTCGGCTACCCGCGTAACGAGAGCCTGCACGAAACAGCAGAATTCATTGCCATCAAGGCGCACGTTCGCGATCTTGTGATGGCGGAGTATGAAGTGCAGCAGCGATTGGGTGTTGCTTCTGGTTAGCATGGCAGTAAAGTCAATTTTCGGTTTTTCTTCACGATCTAAAGGAGATTCTCATGAGCAATAACTTACAACTTCGTCGCCGCAATATCGTTTTGGGCCTGGGTGCCGCCGGCTTGGCCAGTCTGGGCGCCCCGGCTATCGCGCAGCAGCGCACCAAAATCCGCGTGGGTTATGTGGACACCTTGGCCGTGACGGGTCAACTGTGGACGGGTGTGCATCGCGGGCATTGGGCCAAAGAGGGCATTGAGTTTGACCCGGTCAAGTTCAATACCGGTCTGGAACTTTTCAATGCCATGATTGGCGGAAGCCTGGACATGTTGTCCACTGGCGCAGTGATCTCCAACTTTCCCGCGCGCGGGCAGGGCAAAGCTTTTTTAATCAACAACATTGAGTTTGCTACGGCTCAGCTGTGGATCCGGGAAGACCAAGGGGTCAAGACATGGGCTGACCTGAAGGGCAAAAAAATCTCCACCACCTTGGGGACCACGGCTCACGTGTTCCTGGATGCGGCCTTGCGCGCTAACGGCTTGGACCCTGCAAAGGATGTTGAGCTCGTCAACCAAGGTATGCCTGTGGCGGTCACCTCCTTCATCTCCGGTGCCGTCCCGGCAGTGGCCTTGTGGGTGCCATTCAACATGCAGGTCCGCCAGCGCGTACCTGGGGCCAAAATGCTGGTGGATGCCTCGGCCTATTTCCCCAAGTCTGCCATCGTCGGTGGCTGGGCAACACGAGCCGACTACTTTGAGAAAAATCGCGCAGTGGTTGCACAGGTCGTGCGCGGCTGGGCGGCTTCCAATGACGATCTGATCAAAAATTCAGCGACTATCTTGCCCATCATCCAAGCCAAAAACTACGAGCAAGTTCCGTTGGCCGAATTGCAGGAGCAGTTCAAGGCGTCTAAGTACCACACTGCAGCGGAGTGGCAAAAACTCTATCAGGACGGCACGGCATTGGGATGGCTGCAGCAAGTGACAGATTTTTATGCGCGCTTTGGCGGTATTCAAAACCCGGTGCCAGCCAAGACATATTTCGACACTTCCTTGCTGTTGAACGTCAAGGCCTGATGGTTGGCATGACCAGCCCTTGCTGACTGAGCTCCGTGCCTGAAGGTGCGGAGCTTAGTCAGCCAGGCATGGAGTGGGGTATCGGCGCCGCAGGCAACTGTCTGCTCACCGCCTCAAACCAAGTGCAATTTAAATTTCAACAGCATGTTCAACTGCCCTTGCCTTTTCTTTTCAAGACACCATGAACATCGCCGCTACATCAGAGGGTTTTGACTACATCATCGTTGGCGCGGGTTCAGCCGGTTGTGTGTTGGCCAACCGCTTGAGTGCAGACCCGGCTTGCCGTGTCTTGTTGCTCGAAGCAGGTGGTGCATCCCAGGGATTTTGGTTGCGTTTGCCGGTGGGCTATTTCAGAACCATCAACGACACCCGGTTTTCCTGGCAGTTTCCAGTAGAGCCGCAGTCCTACACCATGGGCCGGACTATGGTGTGGCCGCGCGGCAAGGTGCTGGGCGGCTCCAGCGCCATCAATGGTTTGCTCTACATACGCGGTCAGCGCGCAGACTATGACGATTGGGCTGCGTTGGGTGCTAAGGGCTGGGGCTATGACGATGTTTTGCCTTTTTTCAAACGCTCTGAGCGCTACGAAGGTGGTGCCAATGATTACCACGGCGACAGCGGCGAATTGGGCGTATCGGACTTGCGCAATGACCATCCCTATTGCGAAGCTTGGTTGGATGCGGCAGCCCAAGCCGGCCATGCCCGTACCGATGACTTCAACGGTGCGCAGTCCGACGGTATGGGTCGCTATCAGCTGACCTTGCGCGGGCACTGGCGCTGCGATGCGTCTACCGCTTTTTTGCGTCCCGTGACGGGCCGCAAAAATCTGCGCATCGTCACCGGTGCACATGTCACACAAATACTTCAAGAAAACGGGCGCGCAGCGGGCGTGCAATGGCTGCAATCGGGTGAGCGCCAGCAGGCGCGTGTGGACGGCGAAGTGCTGCTGGCCGCCGGCGCTTTGCAGTCACCGCAGATCTTGCAACTTTCGGGTATCGGTCCGGCGGCCTTGTTGCGCTCTCACGGCATTGCGGTCAAGGCTGATGCGCCCGATGTGGGCTCAAATTTGCAAGACCACTACCAGGCGCGTGTGATTGTGAAGCTGCGCAAAGCACATTCACTCAATGACGATGTGCGCAACCCTGTGCGGCTGGCGCAGATGGGTGCGCAATGGTTGTTTAAGCAACGCGGACCCTTAACTGTTGGCGCGGGTCAGGTGGGTGGGCTGGGGTGTACCGAGCATGCGCAGGGCGGTCGAGCCGATGTGTTGTTTAACGTGATGCCTTTGTCAGTCGATAAGCCGGGGGATTCACTGCACCGTTTCTCCGGGTTTTCGGCATCGGCAACGCAATGCCGGCCTGTGTCCAGCGGCACGGTTCAATTGCAATCTGCAGACCCGACGCTTGCGCCGCGCATCGTCTCCAATTATTTGCGCGACTCTCAGGACGTGCGTGTGCTGGTGGCAGGGCTGCGCCAGTTGCGCGAAATTTATGAGCAACCGGCTTTTCGCGGCTTGGTGACGGGCGAAGAATATTTTCCGGGCAATGGCGTGATCGGCGACAAGGCTTTAGAAGCCTTTGCCCGCGAGCGCGGCGGCACGGTCTATCACCCCGTGGGCACTTGCCGCATGGGCGCAGATCAACAGGCCGTCGTGGACGAGCGCCTGCGCGTGCGCGGTGTGGAAGGCTTGCGCGTGATTGATGCTTCTGTGATGCCGCGCCTGGTGTCTACCAATACCAATGCGGCCGCTATCATGATCGGTGAAAAAGGTGCAGCGATGGTGCTTGAAGATGCACAACGCCGTGCCCCCGTTCATGCTTCAACTTGATGCGTGTATCTGCCTGATACGCACTTAAAACCCGAAAGAAAATAATGAGCGATTACCCTGACACCCAACTTTATATCGACGGCCAATGGCGCGCAGGTTCCTCTGGCCGCAGTCTGCCGGTGCGCAACCCTGCCACCGGCGAGGTGTTGGCGCAACTGGCATGCGCTGACTTGGACGATCTAGCCCAGGCCGCTGATGCCGCGGAGCGGGGCTTTGAGGTCTGGCGCCGTACCAGTGCGTTTGAGCGTTACAAGACCATGCGTAAAGCCGCGCAGTTGCTGCGCGACCGGGCAGACGCTGTCGCCCGCTTGATGACTATGGAGCAGGGCAAACCTCTGGCCGAGGCGCGGCTGGAGGTGATGGCCGGGGCAGACACCATAGACTGGTTTGCTGAAGAAGGACGGCGCGCCTATGGCCGCGTCATTCCGGCGCGCCAGCAGGATGTTTACCAACTGGTGGTCAAAGAGCCGGTGGGACCTGTTGCGGCATTCACGCCCTGGAACTTTCCGATCAACCAAATCGTGCGCAAACTCGCTGCCGCGCTGGCTGCAGGTTGCTCCATCGTGGTCAAGGCCCCGGAGGAAACGCCTGCTTCGCCCGCAGCCCTGATCACCACCTTCATCGACGCCGGTGTTCCCGCTGGCGTGATCAATCTGATTTATGGCGACCCCGCACAAATTTCTTCGTACCTGATTGCGCATCCGGCGATTCGCAAAATTTCTTTTACCGGCTCCACCGCGGTAGGCAAGCAACTGGCGTCTATGGCCGGTTTGCACATGAAGCGAATGACCATGGAGCTGGGCGGTCATGCGCCTGTGATTGTGTTCGACGATGCAGACATCGCTTTGGCCGCCAAGACCATGGTGGCCAGCAAGTTCCGCAATGCCGGCCAGGTCTGCGTGTCGCCTACCCGGTTTCTGGTGCAAGAAGGGGTGTACCGCGACTTCGTAGCCCAGTTCCTGGAGCACACACGCCAGCTCAAAGTAGGCAATGGACTGGATGCCGCCAGCAGCATGGGGCCGCTGGCAAATCCGCGCCGCGTCCAGGCCATGCAAAGTTTGACAGACGATGCCTGCGCGCAGCATGCGCAACTTCTCCTGGGCGGTAAACCGATGAAAGGGGCTGGCAATTTCTGGGAGCCCACTGTGTTGACGGAAGTGCCCAACCAAGCGCACGCCATGTCTGACGAGCCCTTCGGGCCCATGGCCTTGATCAACCCCTTTGCCACATTTGATGATGCAGTGCGCGAAGCAAACCGCTTGCCCGCTGGTCTTGCGTCCTACGCCTGGACCCGGTCTGCGCGCACCGCGCAACAAATCGGCGGCGCCTTGCAGGCCGGTATGGTCAGCATCAACCACCTGGGTTTGGGCATGCCTGAAACACCTTTTGGCGGCGTTAAAGATTCAGGCTACGGATCCGAAGGCGGCACAGAAGCACTGGAAGCCTATCTGAACCCCAAGTTCATTACGCAAGCCGGTTTGCTTTAAGGCGGGGCTGGGCGGGTGCAGTGATCGAATTTTTGCTATTCATTTTTTCTTCTTTTCACTGCCCTGTGTTTTTTGTATGTCGGGTTGTACCGGCTCGACGAAAGGAAAGCGTGCCCGCGCTTTGACGGTGGTCGGCCCGGCGGCCCCGGAGCCACGAATAAAGCGCTGGCTTTCATCTACAAAAGGTTGGTAGGCCCAGTTGGGCGTTGTCTCGGACTGACTGGCCACTTCCGCCAAAAACAGACGCTCGCGTTGGATCGCCAGGATGCGCGCGTGCATGTCGGCAGGGTCCCAGTCTTTCACCAGGAGGGCGTGCAGGCGCTCCTCAGTCTGTGCATAGGCATTTTGCCCTGCCAGGTTGTGGAGTTCATCAGGGTCTGTTTCCAGGTTGAACATCAACGGTGCCAGGCCATGCGTGAAGATGTATTTCCATGGGCCCATGCGCACCATGCGCGAGGGGGCCATCACGCCCTCGGAGCTGTATTCCGACACCACGCAGCGCTGGTCTTCTGTCTCGCCATGCAGCAAGCCCATCAGGCTTTGCCCGTGCAAGAGGCCTACCGCGGGTGGCGGCTGCCCGTGATGGGCCAGGTCCCTGAACGTGGGCAACAGGTCCACCAGCGAGACATGGTCAGCCACCCTGGCTGGCGCAAAGCGGTCAGGCATGGAGACAATCAGCGGAACACGCACTGAGGATTCGAAAAAGCATTGCTTGAACCACATGCCGCGCTCACCCAGCATTTCACCGTGGTCGCCGCAAAACACCACGACGGTGTTGTCCTCCAGGCCGGTTTCTTTGAGTACGTTCAGGATGCGGCCGATTTTTTCATCCACATAACTGACCATGCCGTAGTACGCGTGGCGCGCGCGGCGCACTTGCGCTTCGGACACGCTGTACAGGTCTTGCGCATGCGCCACATAGAGCCACTGGCTGTGCACGTCTAAGTCGTCATAAGCAATAGGCGGCACTCGTGGCGCGTCGATTTCCTCTTCCCGGTACAAGTCCCAAAAGCGCTGCGGGGCAACGAAGGGCGGGTGCGGATGGGTGTAAGAGACGGTCAGAAAAAAAGGTTTGTCCCGCGGCGAGCGCGCCAGGTCGTACAGGCATTGAGCACCCTTGTATTCAACCTCGTCGTCGTAATCGATTTGCATGCTGCGCACGCAGGGGCCTGCTTCCAGAACCGGGCGCATACTCACGCCGGTTGGCCTGTAGGCAGGGCCTTTGAGCCAGTCTGGTGTCCATGCAAAGTCGGCCGGGTAAATATCGGTGGTCAGGCGTTCGTCAAAACCATGCAACTGATCTGCCCCGATGAAATGCATCTTGCCGCACAAAATGGTGCGGTAACCCGCTTGGCGCATGTAGTGGGCCATGGTCGGCGTTGCCGACGCGAATTCGGATGCATTGTCATAAGCACCCAGGGAATGCGGTAAGCGCCCGCTCAGCATGGACACGCGAGACGGCGCGCAAATCGGGAAGTTGCAATAGGCGCTGTCAAACACCACACCCCGCGCAGCCAGTGCGCTCAAGTGCGGAGTCCTGACCAAGGGGTGCCCGTGAAAGGGCAAGGTCTGCACAGCCAACTGGTCTGCCATGACCAGCAAAATATTGGGTTGCGCCTGATTCATGGGATCAATGCCTGATGTGGATTTATTCAAGTTTGATGCCGGCGTCCTTGACCACTTTGGTCCATTGGGTCAACTCTTGCTTAAAAAACGCATCAAATGTTTCGGGCTTGCCGGGCTTGGCACTGTTCATGCCGGCATTGGCCAGGGCCTGCCCGAAGTCTTCCAGCAGCAGCACTTTATTGACTTCACTGACCAGCTTGTCCACGACTGCCGGCGGCGTGCCTTTGGGCGCTAACAGCCCCAGCCATTGGTCCACCTCAAAATCTTTCATGCCTGCTTCGGCCATGGTGGGTATTTGGGGAATGCTGGGCATGCGCTGCTGGCTGGTCACCGCCAGCGCACGCAGTTTGCCGGCTTTGATTTGCGGCAGGGCAACTGCCGCATTGGCAAACTGGTAATCAATGCGTCCGGCGATTTGGTCTGTGATGGCTGCTGGTGCGCCGGTGTAGGGGATATGCACTACGAATAAATTCAGACGCGATTTCAAGAGCTCGCCAGTCAGGTGCGCCGGTGAGCCTGTCCCTGCAGAGGCATAGCTCAGCCTGCCCGGTTTGCTTCGCGCGGTATTGATTAAATCCTGCAAAGATGTGATGTTGCTGCTCGGTTGCACCACCAGAACCAGCGGGCCATAGGCCACCATGGCCACGCGCTCGAAGTCTTTGACAGCATCAAAAGGCATCGGCGAGCGCATGGCGGTATTCATGGTCAGGGCGCTGGTGGTGAACAGCAGGCTGTAGCCGTCGGCGCTGGCTTTGGCCACCTGGTCGGCACCAATATTGCCGCCTGCACCCAGCCTGTTTTCTACAACAAAGGGTTGGCCCATCATGGTTTGCATGCGATTGCTCAGTTGGCGGGCCGCCACATCGACCAGGCCACCGGCCGGCCAAGGAACGATCACGCGCACCGGTTTGTTGGGGTAGTTTTGCGCTTGAGCTGAAGTCAGCACTACGGTGAGCGTAGCGGCGGCGACCCACAGTGTGCGCAGTACATGGCGGCGGAGAAAGCGTGTGGTGTGCATGGCAGTGGCCTTGAAGTGGAGGGAAAAAATTAGAGCGTTAGCTGCATTTCGAATTGAATGAAGTCGCCCCGGTAGGTAATTTGCCCGAGGTACAGCACCGTGCCGTCGCCAGATTGCACAATGCGCCGCACTTCAGCGACCGGCGACCCCACCGGCACCTGAATCAGTTGGGCTAATTCCACGTCAGCGGTTGAGATGCGCAAGGTCTGGCGGGCTGCAGCGATGTTCAATTTGGGCAAGTCCATCATCACCGGCACCACGGTTTCCTGGCGAAATCGCTTGGGCGCCTGCCGGAATACGCGCTGGTCGATAAAGATAGATGCCGCGCAATAGGCCTGGCCGTTGCGCGAATGCACCCGGCGCATGTAGTGGTAGGCGGGTGCTGCTTTGCCGTCCAGTGCTGTGAGCGGGGGTTGCACCCCGGCTTCTTCCAGCAAAGTGAGTTCTGGCTTGTCGTTGCGGTAGGCGTCTGCCAGGCCGCGCAAAGATGTTTCCAGAGTGAGCGAGCGTTCTGTGCGCACTTGCTCGGTGACAAAGGTGCCGCGTCCGCGTTGAGGCAGCAAGAGGCCTTCGCGCGTGAGGATGTCGATAGCTTGGCGCACGGTGACGCGCGCCACTTTGAATTCGGCCACCATGGCTTCCAGAGAAGGCACCTTGGTACCCGGCCCCCACATGCCGCGCATCACACGCTGACGCAAGAGGTCGGCCAGCTGGGAATACAACGGCACCGGGCTGTCCGGAAAGATGGGATGGGTCGAACTCTGCATTAAAAATCCGATAGTTCTATCTATAGTAACATGGCTTTTCGGGTCGTCTTTATGTGCTGCGCCCGCCTTGGCAGCGTAGGACAGAACCGACAAAACAAGGGCCTGCATGAAGACCATATTTGTACTGTTTGACTCCCTGGTGCGTAACGCCTTGGAGTGCTATGGCGGCAGTGCCGTGGCCACGCCGCAGTTCAAGCGTTTTGCGCAGCGTGCGGTGACATTTGACAATCACTATGTGGGCAGCCTGCCATGTATGCCGGCCAGGCGAGATCTGCATACCGGTCGTTTGAATTTTTTGCACCGCAGCTGGGGCGCACTCGAGCCCTTTGACCAGTCCTTCTCTGAACTGCTTCGCACCCAAGGCACTTACACCCACCTGATTTCGGATCATTACCACTACTGGGAAGACGGTGGAGCCACGTACCACAACCGGTATTCGTCCTGGGAATTCATACGCGGGCAGGAATGGGACAAATGGAAGGCCATGGTGCAGCCGCCTTTAGAACGCTTTAAGCAGATGTACCACCCCATGCAGCAGCCCGAAGGCCCGAACGATGGCCGCTTGCAAACCATGGTGAACCGCGAGTACATGAAAAATGAGGCCGACTTTTGTTGCCCGCGCACTTTCAAGGCCGGTTTTGATTTTCTGGATGCCAACCGGGATGCAGACAACTGGCTGCTGCATCTGGAATGCTTTGACCCGCATGAGCCATTTGCTGCCCCGGCGCGTTTTCGCGAGCGCTATCCCACCGGCTACACCGGGCCTATCCTGGATTGGCCGCGTTACAAGCGCCATGAAGAAACCGCCTTAGAGGTGCAGGAGTTGCGCGCCAATTACGCCGCCTTGCTGAGCATGTGCGACGAATACTTTGGCCGCTTGCTCGACTACATGGACCGCCACGACATGTGGAAGGACACCACGTTGGTTCTGAGCACAGACCACGGTTTTTTACTCGCCGAGCATGACTGGTGGGGTAAAAACCGCATGCCATTTTTTAACGAAATCGCGCATATCCCGCTGGTGATTGCGCATCCGGCTTTTGCAGCCCAAGCCGGCCAGCGCCGCCAGGCCTTAACCCAAACCACTGACTTGATGCCCACCTTGCTCGATTTGCACGGCATGAAGCCGCCGGCCACGGTCGAAGGCCACTCCCTGATGCCTTTGCTAGAGCAAGACATGCCGCTTCGTGAAGCGGCTATTTACGGCATGTTTGGTGCGGCCACCAATATCACCGACGGGCGCTACACCTATTTCCGCTACCCGCAGGACATGACGCGTCAGGATTTATATGAGTACACCTTGATGCCTATGCACCTGAAGTCCATGTTTGCTGTGGCCGACCTGGCCCAGGCCGAGCTGGCGCGCGGTTTTAACTTCACCCAAGGCGTGCCTCTACTTAAAGTGCCAGCACGGCGCAATGCAAAGGGCCAACCGGTGGGTCACACGGGGCAGGGCAGCGGCTACGAGGACACTACGACGGTGCTGTTTGATCTGGACACCGATCCGGCCCAGTTGCAAGCCATCCGCGATGCGGCAGTCGAGGAACGCTTGATGGCACAGATCAGCAAACTGATGGAAAAAAATGACGCGCCGCCAGAGGCCTTTTTGCGCTTGGATTTACCTGTGCCCGCCAAGTCCTTGCATGTCTGACGCTGAAATTTTGAGACGATGCGCACGATAGCACTTCGCTCTTGACAGGCTCAGTTGTGCAGGTTGAGTAATGGAGTTCAAAGCACCGGCCCGGCCAAAAATGGCTGGGATGAAATGCCGAAAGCCGCCCAAAATTCAGTTACTTCACCCGCTTGATATCGCTGTAAACCCCGCCGGTTCTTAGCAGCACCGTCACATTGGCCTCGCCCCGGTTGCGCCAGAACCAGCCGTGATTGCCTGTGAAGGCTGCGATCAGCTCGCCCTCGTCATTGGCTACACGGCGGCCTTTTTCGTAGCTCACCGAGCGACCGGGCCCATCCCCGTGCGTGTCAAAGTTCACAACACCCCCTTGCACACTCCACGCGTACTGTGCTTTTTCGCCTTCCTTCATTTTCAGCTTGATCTCGGTCCCCTGGCCCGGGGTGAGTGTGAAAGTCATTTCGTCGCGCCAAGCCGGGCCGCTTGACGCGCCTGCATTGGATGCTGCCGCTTTCGCAGCCGCGGGTTCGGAATGCGGCGCCTGTGTGGCAGTCGTATCCTTGGCGGCTTCCCTTGCAAGCCGGGTCTTTATCTCCCCCATTTCGGTCAGGCCCAAGGCACGCCCGATACCCGAGGGGTCTACGCCGTACTCTGAGGGCAGGACCACTGTGAAGAGCAGCACCAAAGCGGACACGGCTGCGATGAGGGTGGAGCGAATAAGCTGCCGGGTAGAAGGCTGCTCAGCGGGGGAGGGCATTTCATGGTTGTACATATTCATCAGTCGCGAATTCATTGAGAGACGAAGTAGCCCGTCAGTTGCATGCCCACCAGGGTGAACCCGGCCGACATCATGACCACGTTAGCGCTGTAGGCGTGACGCACAAAGCCCGCGGTGCGGCGCCAGTAGCTCATGCCGATCAAGATGACGGCCAAAGCCAGCAGTTGACCAATCTCCACACCGACATTGAAGGCCAGCAAGTTGGGTAGCAGTCCATCTGGTGAGACTTCGTACGTCTGGATCTTGGTGGCCAGACCAAAGCCGTGGATCAGACCGAAGACCAGGGTGGCCGCTTTGGTGTTGGGCTGCACCCCGAACCAGCGCTGAAAGGCCCCGAGGTTGTCGAGTGCCTTGTAGACGACCGAAAAGCCAATCACCGCGTCGATCAGGTAGCTGTTGATCCCGATGTTGTAGTAGACGCCCAATACCATTGTGGTCGAGTGACCGATGGCAAATAGGCTGACGTACACCGCGATGTGCTTCAGCTTGTAGAGAAAAAAGATGACCCCCAACAAGAACAGGATGTGGTCGTAGCCGGTCATCATGTGCTTTGCGCCCAGGTAGGTGAAGGGCAAGAGGTGTACGCCAGATATTTCCTGGATGTAGCCCTTGTCGCCCTGGGTCACTGCATGTGCGAACACGTCGACACATGTCAACAAAAGAAGTCCGATCACTTGGAATGTGGCCATGACAAGGCCCGGCCATACCCAAGATGCGGGCTGTTTAGCGGCTTCAATTTCCCGGTCCCCAAATGGTCTGATCCGATCGTAGTAACTCTTCATGATGTGCATCAGGTGTTGGTGGGCGTCAGGGGCGTTTTTTTTACTAAGCCGGATGATAACTTTGCGAACGCTTCTATCAATCAAACCCTCCTGCACAATGGGACCCAATGATTTCCCTAGCAACACCCGAGTCGCGACAACGTCTGGCGCTGACTCTCTTATGGCTCACGCCCGCCCTCTGGTCTGTTAACTACCTCGTTGCCCGTAGCGCGCCCGGGGTTGTTGAGCCGCACATGCTCGCTTTAGGGCGCTGGAGTTTGGCCGGATTTATTTTGAGCTTTATCGCCCGCAGCGAACTCTGGCGCTTGCGCCGCAGCACCTTGCAGCTGGGCTGGCAATACCTGGCGCTGGGCGTTTTGGGCATGCTGGTTTGCGGCGCCTGGGTTTATCAGGGTGCCAAGACCACCTCTGCGATGAACATCGCGCTGATCTATGCAGCCTCCCCGGTGCTGATTGCGCTGGGTGCTGTGCTGTGGCTGGGTGAGCGTTTTTCCTGGCGACAGGCTTTGGGTGTGGCCCTTGCCCTAGCGGGTGTGTGCCATGTGGTGGTCAAGGGCCAGTGGATATCACTGGCGCAAGTGCAATGGACGTCGGGTGACGGCTGGATTGTGTTGGCCATGACCTCATGGGCCGGCTATGCATTGCTGCAAAAAAAGTGGGCCAGCCCGCTGAGTGCTACTGCGCGTCTGGCGGCCATTTGCATGGGTGGTGTTCTGGTGCTTTTGCCTTTTGCCGTTTGGGAATGGCTGCAGGCAGACACCCCGCCATGGAGCGCGCAAGCCAGTTTTCTGGTGGTTGCAGCGGGTCTGGTACCGGGCGTGGGAGCCTACTGGGCGTATGGGTTTTGTCAAAAAGTGCTGGGCGCCAGCCGGGTGGCCACCAGTCTTTACCTGAGCCCTTTGTACGGTGGATTGGCAGCTTGGTTGGTGCTGGGTGAGTCGATGGGCTTTCACCACGTCATCGGTGCGGGGCTGATCTTGCCAGGTATTTTTCTCGCATCACAACCATCGCAACGCTGATGCCGGCCAGCAGACGCGCTGGTTGTCTGCCCGTATTAAACTCAATTCTTAACTCAGCCAACGGAGACCCTTCATGATTTTTACTTGCGCGCCTACCTGCAAGCACCCCTATCACCAGCATGGCAAACAAGCCAAGGGCGCCGCTGGCATGTTCACCTCACTGGCCACCAAGAAGCTGGCAAACCGCAAAGACGGGCACCTCAATGTGGACGTGCACTGCCATTACTTCAACCCGACAGTCGGCCAGAAAGCCTCGGTTTTAAAACCGATTGAGCAAGAGGTCGGGCACATCTTTGCCAACCAGTTGACGCGTGAAACCAATGCCAAGCAGATGCGTGACCGTGCACCCATGCTGTCTGATGTGTCTGTGCGTATTCAAGACATGGACCGCATGGGCGTCGATATTCAAGCCGTGTCGCCTGCCCCTTTTCAGTACTATTATTTTGCAGAGCCTGCCTTTGGCGCCGAGTTGGCACGCGACGTCAATGAGGGCATGGCCAAGCTGGCGGCCACTCACCCTGACCGCTTGATCGCTCTGGGCACTGTGCCCCTGCAAGACGCCGGCCTGGCGGTCAAAGAGCTCAATTACGCCGTCCAGAAGCTTGGGCTGCGCGGTATTGAGATCAACACCCATGTCAACGGAAAAAACCTGACAGATCCGTCGCTCAAACTGGAGAAATTTTTCAGCCGGGTCAGTGAACTGGGCGTGCCCTTGTTCATTCATCCGAACGGCTTTACCGAAGCCAGCCGCCTGGAAAACCACTATTTCAACAACGTGATCGGCAACCCCTTAGACACCACCATTGCGGTCAGTCACCTGATCTTTGACGGTGTCATGGAGCGCAACCCGAAATTAAAGGTGTTGCTGGCCCATGCCGGCGGCTACCTGACGCATTACTGGGCCAGGATGGACCACGTCTGGGGCGCGCGTGCTGACGGCCGCACAGTCATCAAGCGCAAGCCTTCGACATACCTGGAAAAGTTTTATTTCGACACCATCACCTTTGACCCCGGCATGCTGCGCAACATGATTGAGCGTTTTGGTGCCGACCATGTGATGTTGGGAACCGACTATCCCTACGACATGGCAGAAGTAGACCCGCTGGGCCTGGTCTCTGCGGTGAAAAAATTGAACAAAGATGACCGTGACCTGATCACCGGCGGCAATGCCGCCAAGCTGTT
>CANNNH010000013.1 GCA_947505915.1 Comamonadaceae bacterium | reverse complement strand
GGTTGTCACGCCAGTGGCATTGCCGAGTAGCTAAGTGTGGAAGAGATAACCGCTGAAAGCATCTAAGCGGGAAACTCGTTTCAAGATTAGATCTGCCGGGGCCTTGAGCCCCCTAAAGAGTCGTTCAAGACCAGGACGTTGATAGGTCAGGTGTGGAAGCGCAGTAATGCGTTAAGCTAACTGATACTAATTGCTCGTGCGGCTTGACCCTATAACTTTGACAGTCTCAAAATGTCAAGGAAGTTATGCCAAGTTGACGCATTCAAAATCCGCAGCCTAGCAGCTGCGTGTGATCTAAATAAAGCTGATTTAATCTCTATGAATTCGATGGGTTGTTCTAGTAACAACTTGTCAAACAGTTATGCCTGATGACCATAGCAAGTTGGTACCACTCCTTCCCATCCCGAACAGGACAGTGAAACGACTTAGCGCCGATGATAGTGCGGATTCCCGTGTGAAAGTAGGACATTGTCAGGCTCTTATAGCCAGAAAAGCCCGGTTGATCTAACGATTAACCGGGCTTTTCCCTTTATGGGGCTTATATATTGCAGATGCGGTCATCCACGCGACGCGCGGCATGACTTAAAACCAACTCTGCCATCAACTCGTCAACCCACTGACTTGGTTTAGCGACTGAAAAAAACCGACTTCTAACGAGTTCGAGGTAGGGGGTTTGCAAAGCCCACTCCTTAAAGTCAGCCGCTGACTGTGACTGAACTTCCAGAAGCTTGAACTTCAGCAAAACCTTCGCCGCATGTCTGGCATGCTTGACTGGGTTAGCAACGAAAGCAGCCAGTCGATCACGCGCACGTGACATGATTTCATTCGAATAAACAAATGGCGCACCATGGCCTGGAATCACAGTGAGCGGCAACAAATCTTCAATCAAATCCAAGGTCGAAGAAACTTCGTCGAAGGCCGACTCGCCTTCCAGCTCGGGGAACACAATACCAAAGCCGTTTTCCCATAATGCATCAGCAGAAACAAGTATGCGGGCATCGCGCTGGAAAAAGACAAGCGAATGAGGGTCATGACCGGCCGCTGCATGAATCTCCCAAACAAGATCACCTAAAACAATCTCAGTGCCGGGCTTTAGCAAGCCTTGGAAACTGAATTGAGGACAAATTTGACCGGTTGGCTGATAGCTCAGCGCTACAGGGTCCCAATTTGAAACGAATCGTGATTGACCCGGAGGAATAAGCGTTTTGAGCGATGGGAACATCGCCTGTAAAGCTGCATTGCCACCGCAATGGTCGCTGTGCAAATGCGTATTAAGCAGGAGATCCGGAGTTGAAGTCCCCAGTGTAGATTGAACCAAGGCCACTGTTTGAGCGCTATGAGATGCGTAACCGCTGTCGATCAAAGCCGTGGCGTTGTCACCGGTAAGAACAACAATGTTAGAAGACAGCCATCCCCTTTCGATGACCTGCATACCAAAAGGCAAGGAAGCTGAACGAGTCAAAAAAAACCTTTAAGGTATCGAAGACAAGAGCATAAGAGAAAAAACATACTTACAAAAAACCGTTGAGAAGAGTTCGAACTTGGAGCACGGCGAAGCAGGGTAAAGGGGTAAAAATGGACAAACAGGTAGACCAGTAACACCGTTGCTGCACCGCAACAAAAATAGAAGTTCAAAGCCGTAATTGCTACGCTAAACATAGCGTCTAACCTAATGAAAGTGAGAATTACGGAGAACTTTTGAAAAAGGCATGCTCCTGGAATCAAGGGGACAGTACATAAAAAATATATAAATAAATACAAATCAGGGAAAACCCTTAAAGTGCTTGAATGATCACAGCCGGCAAATTCATCAAAGCATCCTTCGAAGAAGGAAAAAGAATGATTGGGATGTTGCGGGGAAAAAATCAAACCCAGGCGCATAGAACGGCTGTCAAAGTGCCTATTCGAGCGTTGGGTGTCAGTCATGCGCAGCAGATCGCGCAACATTTGCGGGCACTCTCAAAAGAAGATCGCTATCTGCGCTTTGGCTACAGTGCCAGCGACGACATGATTGAGCGCTACGTTGCCGGGTTGAACTTCGAGCGAGATGAAATTTTTGGCGTCTACAACCGACGGCTCGAACTGATTGCAATGGCCCACATGGCATTTTCGCTGGAGACAGACTTCAGCAGCTGCGCTGAGTTTGGTGTTTCTGTGCTGGCCTATGCAAGGGGTAGAGGCTATGGCGCCAGTTTGTTTGACAGGGCCGTGATGCATGCTCGCAACGAGGGTGTGGAAATGATGTTCATCCATGCGCTCAGTGAAAATACCGCCATGTTGAACATCGCGCGTAAATCAGGCGCAATCCTCCAAAGAGACGGTGCTGAAAGCGATGCCTACCTCAGGCTGCTTCCAGCAGACTTAGACTCGCGCATGACAAAAATGTTTGAAGAACACCTCGCACAAACTGACTATCGAATGAAGGTACAGGCCAAACAGTTCTGGGATTTTTTGCGCATGATGCAAGAGGTGCGACTTGGCGTGCGTGAGGCAAAGACGCGCACACCAAGTTAAGGCCGGAACAGCGCGTGAAAGCATCGAAACAAATATCGGCTATCCTTGAGCGCTTATTAACTACCGAACACCTACGTGTCCGACGCCCCCCCCAGTCGATCCCATAAAACGGAAGACAAACGCGGCTTTCTGCAAAAGCTAGCTGAAATGCTTCACCCCGGCCCCGACTCAAAAGACGAGTTGATAGAGACCCTGGTCGAAGCGCAAGACAATGAAGTCATAGGCGCACAAAGCCGCGAGATGCTCGAAGGCGTCATACGCATGGCCGATATGACGGCTGGCGATGTGATGGTCGCAGCACCGCGCATGGACGTCATCAACATCGATGCTCCCTTCGACGAGTTGCTTCACCTGGTCATAGACACAGCCCACTCGCGCTTTCCTGTCTATGAAGGCGAAAAAGAAAATATTCTGGGCATCCTCATGGCCAAGGACCTGCTCAAACTGCAGCGCGCGCCCGAGCTGAACATCCGCGCCTTGCTGCGACCAGCTGCCTTTGTGCCCGAGAGCAAAGGGCTGAACGACTTGCTGCGTGAGTTTCGTGGCAACCGCAATCACCTGGCCATCGTGATAGACGAATTCGGACGTGTCGCCGGCCTCATCACGATCGAAGACGTACTCGAGCAAATCGTTGGAGAAATCGAAGACGAGTTTGACATTGCAGAAGACGAAGGCGATATCTTTGGCTTGGGCGACCGGACCTACCGCGTCAGCGGCGACACGGCCATAGAGCGCGTCAACGAGGCCTTTGGCGTGAGCCTGCCCGAGACTGATTTTGAAACTATCGGTGGCCTGGTGGCCCATGAAATGGGCCATGTTCCCAAACGCAATGAACGACTGGTCTTGGCCGGGCTGCAGTTTGTTGTCTTGCACACCAAAGGCGGCGCCGTGCGGTGGTTCAAGGTATCTCCGGAAAATGAAGCCTTAGCAGCTGGTCAAGTCGTCTGAGTCGGCTGGGTCGTCAAACGATTAGCAGCAAAGCGTCTCATGACGAGCATCCAGCCAGCAGCCTTGCCCATTAAGGGCACGCCAGGACAAGTCAAAACACAACCCGCATGGATTTCTGCGCTGCTAGTGCTGGCGGCCGGCTACGCCCATGCGCTGAGCATCGCCTGGCCTTTTGCAGGCATTGGCCCTTTGCAAACAGGGCAAGCCTGGGGCGGCTTGCAAATTGGCTCGCTGGCCGTCTTGGCCTGGCAACTGGGGCCAACGCTTGCAGCGCGGCGCGTTGGCCAAGCGGCTAAATTGGCATGGCTGTTTGCTTGCGCCATGCTGTGCGGCACTTTCTGGTGGCTATACATTTCAATGCATTTTTTTGGTGGCCTGCCCGCACCGCTGGCCGTACTGGCGGTTTTTGCGCTGGCTGCTGCCCTTAGCTTGTACTACGCGCTGGCTGCTGCTTTGTTGGCATGGCTTGCACCCACAGGAGCCGCAGCGCGGGCTGCCCTGTTTGCGGGGACTTGGCTGCTTGCCGAAATTGCCCGGGTTCAAATATTCACCGGTTTTCCTTGGGGTGAGGGCGGCTATGCGCACATAGACGGTTGGGCGCTGCCCCTGGCCGGGTGGGTGGGCGTTCATGGTTTGACACTGTTAGCGGCCTTCGTGGCTGCATTGCTGGCCGCTTGCCTGCGTGCACTGCAAGCCAGTCGAAGCATGCAAGCCGGCATGGCCACGGTAACTTTGCTGGTGGTGTGCCTGCTTGTGTCGCTGCTGCCTGCGGCCTATGCCCCTGCGCCCCTGCGTGCGCCGCTGTCGGTCACCCTGGTGCAGGGCAATATTGCGCAAGACCAGAAGTTCCAAGCCGGCACAGGTGTGCGTGATGCACTTAATTTTTACGCTGAGCAGTTACAGGCAGCCCAAACCGCACTGATCGTCTTGCCTGAAACGGCATTGCCCCTGCTACCCGCTCAATTACCGCCTGGGTACTGGGAAGCAATAGAACAGCGTTTTGCCAGAGGCCAGCAGGCAGCGTTGATCGGCCTGCCAATGGGCACCGCACAAGCGGGCTACAGCAATGCCGTCATCGGGCTGAAACCAGGTGCGCCAGCATATCGCTACGACAAGCATCACTTGGTGCCGTTTGGCGAATTTGTGCCGCCATTTTTTCAGTGGTTTATCCGCATGATGAATATTCCGCTGGGGGACTTCAATCGGGGCCCCTTGGTGCAAACTGCGCTGGAATGGCAGGGCGAGCGCTTGGCGCCCAACATTTGCTATGAAGACCTGTTCGGCGAAGAAATCGGCGCCCAGTTCAAAGACGCGGCGCGTGCGCCCACCGTGCTGGTCAATGTCAGCAACATCGCCTGGTTTGGCAACACAGTGGCCATTGACCAGCACCTGAACATCTCGCGGATGCGCGCACTTGAATTTGCCCGCCCCATGCTGCGCGCCACCAACACCGGTGCAACCGTGGTGATTGATGCGCAAGGCCGCGTCACGCATGCATTGGAGCGTCATACACGCGGCGCCCTGGTGGCCCAGGTGCAGGGAGCAGACGGCCTGACTTTGTATGCGCGCTGGGTCTCGCACTTCGGGCTGGCGCCCTGGTGGCTGCTGGGCGGCAGCGCCTTGCTGATCGCCGCGCTAGCCCGGTGGCGCACGACCCGTCCATCCTGGGTGCGCGGCGTAAAATGAAGGGGTTGCGCGCCAAGCGCCTTGCCCCTAGAACCCAAGTTGCCATGCTCACTTTCCAGCAAATCATTCTCAAGCTCCAGTCCTACTGGGCAGACCAAGGCTGCGCCCTGCTGCAACCCTATGACATGGAGGTCGGAGCCGGCACCTCGCACACTGCTACTTTTTTAAGAGCGCTTGGCCCCGAGCCCTGGAAAGCCGCCTACGTGCAGCCCAGCCGCCGCCCCAAAGACGGCCGCTACGGCGAGAACCCCAACCGCCTGCAGCACTACTACCAATACCAGGTGGTGCTCAAGCCGGCGCCCAGCAACATCCTCGAGCTGTACCTTGGCTCGCTAGAGGCCTTAGGCTTTGACCTCAAGCAAAACGACATCCGCTTTGTCGAAGACGACTGGGAAAACCCGACGCTGGGCGCCTGGGGCCTGGGCTGGGAAGTCTGGCTCAACGGCATGGAAGTCACGCAGTTCACCTACTTCCAGCAGGTCGGCGGCATTGACTGCCAGCCCATCACCGGCGAGATCACCTACGGCCTGGAGCGCCTGGCCATGTACCTGCAGGGCGTGGACAACGTCTACAACCTGACCTGGACCGAAGGGCTCACCTACGGTGACGTTTACAAACAAAACGAGGTTGAGCAATCGACCTACAACTTTGAGCACAGCGACGCCGAGTTCCTGTTCACCGCCTTTGCCGCGCATGAAAAACAAGCCAAGCATTTGATAGGCGTGCAACTGGCGCTGCCAGCCTATGAGCAGGTCCTCAAAGCTGCGCACAGCTTTAACCTGCTCGACGCACGCGGCGCGATTTCCGTGACCGAGCGCGCCGCCTACATAGGCCGCATCCGCAACCTTGCGCGCGCCGTGGCGCAAAGTTACTTTGACAGCCGCGAGCGCCTGGGCTTCCCGCTGGCGCCGCGCGAATGGGTGGCGCAGATGCAAACCGCCATGCCTGTCTTGAACCAGAAAGCCGCGTGAGCGAGATGACGATGACGACCGAAAACCTCTTGCTCGAACTCTTTGTTGAAGAGCTGCCGCCCAAGGCCCTGGAAACACTTGGCTCCGCTTTTGCGCTAGTCTTGTCTGAAGAATTGGCTAAGTCCGGCCTGCTTGAAAGACAGGTAACGCCCGAAGACCCGCCTGATGGCAGACCGCCTGCAGCAAAACCAGGCGTTTCCCTTGTCCAACGATTTGCATCGCCTAGAAGGTTGGGCGCCTACATCACCAATGTATCGTCCCAAGCGGCCGACAAAGCCGTCTCTCAAAAACTCATGCCCGTCAGTGTGGGTCTGGATGCCAGCGGCAACGCCACACCCGCCTTACTTAAACGGTTGAGCGCACTCGGTGCTGACGCTTCGGCCGTGCCGCAGCTCAAGCGCGCAATGGACGGTAAGGCCGAGGCCCTGTTTTACGACAGCATGGTCAAGGGTGCCACGCTGGCCGAGGGCTTGCAAAAAGCCTTGCTCGAAGCCATTGCCAAACTGCCGATTCCCAAAGTCATGAGCTACCAGCTCGAGCGCGACTGCGAACTGCCCGGCTGGAGCAGCGTGAGCTTTGTGCGGCCGGCCCACGGTCTGGTGGCCTTGCATGGCAGCACTGTGGTGCCACTGCAGGCGCTGGGGCTGACTTCCGGTAACAGCACGCAGGGCCACCGATTTGAGGCGGCCGTCTCACCCGTTGTGATTAAGCATGCCGACCAGTACGCAGAAACGCTGCGAAAAGACGGTGCTGTGATCGCCAGCTTTTTAGTGCGCCAGCTCGAGATCGTGCGCCAATTGGCCGCTGCGGCCGCCAGCATTGGCGGCGGCGTGAAGCCGATTGAAGACGAGGCGCTGCTCGACGAAGTCACTGCGCTGGTCGAGCGCCCCAAGGTGCTGGTCTGCAGCTTTGAAAAAGAGTTTCTCGCGGTACCCCAGGAATGCCTTATCTTGACCATGAAGGCCAATCAAAAATACTTTCCGCTGCTCGACGCCGCCGGCAAGCTGACGCACCAGTTTCTGGTGGTCAGCAACATCAATCCGGCAGACGCCAGTGCGGTGATTGGTGGCAACGAGCGCGTGGTGCGTCCGCGTCTGGCAGACGCCAAATTCTTCTTCGACCAGGACCGCAAAAAGACGCTGGCCTCGCGCGTGGCAGGCCTGGACAAGGTGGTGTATCACAACAAGCTCGGCTCGCAGGGCGAGCGCGTGACGCGTGTGCGCGCGATTGCCAAGGCCATCGGCCAGCAACTCGGCGGTGCTGAGCTGGCGGCGCAGGCCGACCAGGCGGCCCAGCTCGCTAAGACCGATCTGGTGACCGACATGGTGGGCGAGTTCCCCGAGCTGCAAGGCATCATGGGTCGCTACTACGCGCTCAACGATGGCCTGGCACCTGAAGTTGCCGACGCGATTGAAGACCATTACAAACCGCGCTTTGCCGGCGACGAGCTGCCACGCAGCCAGGTCGGGCTGGCGGTGGCGCTGGCCGACAAGCTCGAAACTTTGGTCGGTATGTTCGGCATCGGCAACCTGCCGACCGGCGACAAAGATCCGTTTGCGCTGCGCCGCCATGCGCTGGGCGTGGTGCGCATGCTGGCCGACAAGTCGCTGCCATTGAACCTGGACGCGCTGGTGCAAGACGCCAGCCGTGTCTTCGGCGACAAAATAACCGATGCGTCGCCGGCTTTGCTGGACTTCATCTACGACCGGCTGTCCGGCAGCTTGCGCGAACAGGGCTACAGCGCGCAGGAAGTCGACGCCGTGCTGGCCTTGCGGCCGCAGCAACTGGGCGATGTCAGCCGCCGGCTGGCCGCGGTGCGCGCCTTTGCTGCACTGCCCGAGGCCCCAGCCCTGGCTGCCGCCAACAAGCGCATAGCCAACATCCTCAAAAAGGCGCCTGAGGTCGATGCCCATGTCAGCGCCTTGCTGCTCAAAGAGCCGGCTGAAGTAGCTTTGCACTCGGCCATGGGCTTGGTGTTGCCTGAGGCGCATAAGCAGTTTGAAGCCGGTGACTACACCGCTTCGCTGCAAACCCTGGCCGCCTTGCGTGCGCCTGTCGATGCTTTCTTTGACGGCGTCATGGTCAACGCTGAAGAGATGGACCTGCGCCTGAACCGCCAGGGCTTGCTCAAAACCCTGCACGTGGCCATGAACCGCGTGGCCGATTTGTCGAAACTGGCCAGCTAGGCTTGTCATGAAACTTGTCATCCTAGACCGCGACGGCACGATCAATCGTGACAGTGACGACTACATCAAGTCGCCCGATGAATGGCAAGCCCTGCCCGGTGCGCTCGAAGGCATTGCCAGACTGACGCATGCAGGCTGGCGCATCGTCATCGCCTCTAACCAATCGGGCTTGGGGCGCGGCTTGTTTGATGTGGCGGCGCTCAACGCCATGCATGCCAAGATGAACAAGCAACTGGCCGCCATGGGCGGGCGTATTGACGCGGTGTTTTACTGTCCGCACACCCCCGACGAAAACTGCCGCTGCCGCAAACCTCTGCCCGGGCTTTTTGAGCAGATCGGTCAGCGCTATGGGGTGCCACTCAAGGGTGTTCCCGCATGCGGTGACACGGTGCGTGACGTGACGGCCGGCGCCAGCGCCGGTTGCGAGCCGCATCTGGTCTTGACCGGCAAGTCCAGCGCTTTTCTGGCAGGTGGCCAACCCGAAGGCTTGCCGGCCGGCACGCGTTTGCACAGTGACCTGTCAGCCTTTGCGGACTTCTTGCTCGAGCGCAGCACCTTAGCCGGCCTCGAGCCGCCGGCTGCGCAACCTGCGACCTGAAACTTTTTTAAGACCGCCATGCCACTCATCCGCTCCATCGTTCATTTGCTTTGGATGGTTGTCACCGTGATCCCTTGGGCGCTGCTTGTGTTGGTGGTCGCGCCGTTCATGAGCAGCACCCGCATTTATTGGCTGTGCGCCGGCTGGTTGCGCACGGCAGTGACCGGCGGCACCGTGATCCTGGGCATTCAGAACCGCGTCACCGGCATGGAAAATCTGCCCACCGGCCAGACCAGTGCTTGCGTGTTGCTGGTCAAACATCAAAGCACGTGGGAGACTTTTTCAATGGTCACCTTGATGCCGCATCCGCTGGCCTATGTGTTCAAAAAAGAACTGTTGTACGTGCCGTTTTTTGGTTGGGCCATGAGCCGCATGGACATGATTCACATTGACCGCAGCAAGCGCGCCGAAGCCTTCTCCAAGGTGGTCGAACAAGGCCGGCGACTCATGAGCCAGGGTGTTTGGGTCATCATGTTCCCTGAAGGAACGCGCATTGCACGCGGCCAGCAGGGTGTCTACAAAAGCGGTGGCACGCGGCTGGCCATAGAGACCGGCGCGCCCGTGATCCCGGTGGCGGTGACCTCGGCCAAATGCTGGCCACGCAAGGCTTTTATCAAGCGCCCCGGTATCGTGGATATATCGATCGGCAAACCCATCAGCAGCCTGGGCCGCAAGCCTGAGGAGTTGATGAGCGAAGTGCAAGCATGGATTGAGGGGGAAATGCGCCGCCTCGACCCAGAGGCCTATGTGCACGAAAGCAGCACCGCCGCCAAGCGCTGATGCGCTGACTGTTGGGCTAGCGGCTTACAACTAAACTGCCATCATGCACACGCTCCTTCAGCGAACACTCGATTTGTTTGCCCCGGAGCCCGCGCCTGTGGCTATACCTGCACCCACTCCCGTGTTGACGCCGGCACCGGCCGATACCCGCCCCACCCAAAGTCTGCAAGAAGCGTTGGCGCCGGCCACTTACCGCCACCCTGACGCCAGCCGCGAAGCCTTGCTGGGCGGCGTGCTGGTGGCCTACGCATTCAAGCGCGGCAAGCGCCGCACCATCGGGTTTTCTGTGGGCGCGGAAGGCTTGGCGGTGAGTGCGCCCAAATGGGTGCTGCTCAACGAAATTGATCGTGCAGTCCAGGAAAAAGCCGACTGGATTGTGAAAAAGCTGCAGGAAACCCGGGAGCGCCACAAACGCCTGGAGGCTGTGCGCATTGACTGGAAAGACGGCGCCAGCCTGCCCTTTATGGGTGGCGTGCTGACGGTTGTGCTGGACCCCCGGCAATCGGTGTCCGCCATGATGGTGCAACCCGTTAGCGCCGCACCGGATACCGGTGATGACGCCAAGGGTTTGCCGCCAAACGCTGAGCGCAACACGCTGTGCCTGGGTCTGGCGCACAGCGCAACGGCCACGCAGATCCGCGACGCCGCCCAAGCCTGGTTGATGCGCTACGCCAGGCAGTTGTTTGAGGAACGTCTGAACCACTTTGCGCCAGAGCTCGGCGTTAAGTGGCGTCGCCTCAGCCTGAGCAGCGCCGGCACCCGCTGGGGCAGCGCCAGCGCCGACGGCTCTATCCGTTTGAATTGGCGACTCATTCACTTCAAGCTGTCTGTGATTGACTATGTGGTGGTGCACGAGCTCAGTCACTTGCGCGTGATGGACCACAGCCCGCGCTTTTGGGACACGGTGCGCCATGTTGTGCCCGACTATGCCGAGCTGCGTTCCCAGCTCAAAGACGAGATGGTGCCCAAATGGTGAGCAGTGCGCTGCGCGTGCTGGTGGTTGAAGATGACGAGCTCATGCTCGAGCTCTACCGTTGCCAGTTTGACATCTGGGCCCTGCCGGTGGCTTGCAGCTGGATGAGCTCGGCCGCTGACGTCTTGCAAGGCATTGACCAGCTGCGCCCGGACCTGTTGATCACCGACTTGTCGATGCCCGGCATGGACGGCCAGCAGATGCTGCGCGAAATCGAAGGCCGGCCGCTGCACACCGCCATGCAAATCGTTGTGGTCAGCGGTTTGCTGCCAGAGCAGATCAATGCCCGGGGGGGGCTTTCTGCGCGCATGGATGTCTTGAAAAAGCCGGTTGACTTTGCCTGGCTCAAGCGCCGCGTGACCGAGTTGGTGCTGGCCCGTCAGGGCTAAGCTCAGCGCCTTACTTCAACAGCTTGCGTTTCACCATGGCCACGACTTACACCATCAGCGACCTTGCCAAAGAGTTTGACCTGACGACAAGGGCCATGCGCTTTTATGAAGACATGGGCCTGCTGCAACCTGTGCGCGCCGGCCCCGGCGGGCGCAACCGCATCTACAGTGCCCGCGACCGCACCCGGCTCAAGCTGACTTTGCGCGCCAAGCGCCTGGGCCTGTCGCTGACAGAGGCCAAGGACATCATTGACTCTTACGACAGCCCGCGCGACACCGTGCCGCAGTTGCAAAAATTTCTGGCCGTGCTGGCGGGTCATCGCCAACAACTCGAAAGCCAGATGACCGACCTGCAAGCTAATCTTGAAGAGCTCAAGGCGCATGAAAAAGAAACCCGCGCCCTTCTGAACAAGGCCAGTCAGAAGCCGGTCAAAAAACAAAGTCGTCCATAATTGACGTTAACGTCAACGTCACACTTTTCCCTCAATCCAACATGCCCCAAACCCAAGCCCCGTTGGCCAGTCAAGACGCCGTGGAACTCTTTGCCAGAGTACAGGCCAGCTTTGTGCGCCAGGGCCTGATGCAGCATCTGGGTGCGCGCCTCTTGCGTGTTGAGCCCGGCCTGTGTGAAGTGGCGCTGCCTTACTCAGACCGCGTGACCCAGCAGCAAGGCGGCTTTCATGGCGGCGCCATGGGCGCGCTGGCCGACATCGCCGGCGGCTATGCCGGCCTGACGGTGGCGCCCGCGGGCATGGAAGTGACCACGGTCGAATACAAGGTCAACTTTCTGGCCGGCTTTCGGGATGGCGAGTTGCGCGCCACCGGCCGCGTGCTCAAGGGCGGCAAACGCATCATCGTCACCATGGCAGAGGTCCGGCACGTGGCAGCTGACGGCAAGGTCACCGACTGCGCCGTGATGCAGCAAACCCTGGTGCCGGTGCCGCAGACCTACTAAACGCAACGCCTGCTGCAAAAGTCATTTGAAGGAACCACGCGATGAACATGCCCGGCCTGGACTTTCAACTCGGCGAAGACGTCGACGCCTTGCGCGACGCGGTGCGCGAATTTGCGCAAGCCGAGATCGCGCCCCGCGCCGCTGAGATCGACAAGCACGACCAGTTCCCCATGGACTTGTGGCAAAAAATGGGCAGCCTGGGCGTGCTGGGCATCACTGTGGGTGAGGAGTACGGCGGCGCCAACATGGGCTACCTGGCGCACATGGTCGCCATGGAAGAAATTTCGCGCGCCAGCGCCAGCGTGGGCCTGTCTTACGGCGCGCACAGCAATTTGTGCGTCAACCAGATCAAGCGCAACGGTACGCCCGAGCAGCGCAGCAAGTACCTGCCCAAGCTCATCAGCGGCGAACACGTGGGCGCACTGGCCATGAGCGAGCCCGGTGCGGGCAGCGACGTGCTGAGCATGAAACTGCGCGCTGAAGACAAAGGCGGCTACTACCTGCTCAACGGCAGCAAGATGTGGATCACCAACGGCCCCGATGCCGACACCCTGGTGGTCTATGCCAAAAGTGAACCTGAATTGGGCGCACGCGGCGTAACGGCTTTTCTGATTGAAAAAGGCATGAAGGGTTTTTCGGTGGCGCAAAAGCTCGACAAGCTTGGCATGCGTGGGAGCCACACCGGCGAGCTGGTGTTCCATAACGTCGAGGTGCCGTTAGCGAATGTGCTCGGCGGCCTGAACCAGGGCGCCAAAGTGCTGATGAGCGGGCTGGACTACGAGCGTGCGGTGCTGTCTGGCGGGCCGTTGGGCATCATGCAGTCGGTCATGGACAACGTGCTGCCCTACATCCACGAGCGCAAGCAGTTCGGCCAAAGCATTGGTGAGTTTCAGCTCATTCAAGGCAAGGTTGCTGACATGTACACCGTGCTGCAAGCCGGGCGCTCGTTTGCCTACACGGTGGCCAAAAACCTCGATGCACTGGGCGCCGAGCATGTGCGCCGCGTGCGCAAAGACTGCGCCAGCGTGATCTTGTGGACCGCCGAAAAAGCCACCTGGATGGCCGGCGAGGGCGTGCAGATTTTTGGCGGCAATGGTTACATCAACGACTACCCGCTGGGCCGTTTGTGGCGCGACGCCAAGCTCTACGAGATTGGTGCGGGCACCAGCGAAATCCGCCGCATGCTGATTGGCCGCGAGCTGTTTGCAGAAACCCTTTGATGCACCCGCCTTGCATGAAGGACGAAAATAAAAACCATGACCACATCCATCACTGACCTTTTTGTCCACAACCGCGCCTGGGCAGCGCAAATGGAGGCTGAGCGCCCCGGCTTTTTTACCAGCCTGGTGCAGCAGCAAACCCCCAAGTACATGTGGATAGGCTGCTCTGACAGCCGCGTGCCGGCCAATCAGATCACCGGCCTGGAGCCCGGCGAGGTTTTCGTTCACCGTAACGTGGCCAATGTGGTGGTGCACTCAGACCTGAACGCCCTGTCTACCATCCAGTTCGCCGTCGAGCGTTTGAAGGTCGAGCATGTCATGGTGGTCGGCCACTACGGTTGCTCGGGCGTGCGCGCGGCGCTGGAAGGCGCGCGCATCGGCCTGGCAGACAACTGGTTGCGGCATATTCAGGACGTGCGCGACTTGCACCGCGACTTGCTCGACGGCATCGCTGAAGAGCGGCGCTGCGACGCCCTGGTCGAGCTCAACGCCATTGAGCAAGTGGTCAACGTCGCCCAAAGCACGGTCTTGCAAGACGCCTGGCTGCGCGGTCAAGTGGTGGCCTTGCATGGCTGGGTGTACGGCATTCACGACGGCTTGCTCAAAGACATGGGCATCACCATCACCGGCAACGACAGCCTGGAGGCGGTCTACAAGGCAGCTATTCAAGGCGTGGGACATGCCAAGCGGCACTGAACAAGCAGATTATTTTTTCAGGGAGTTTTCATGTCTGAATCTATCGTCATCCTAGGCGCTGCACGCACCCCCATGGGCGGCTTTCAGGGCGACTTCGCCAGCTTGGCTGCGCACGACCTGGGTGGCGCCGCTATCCGCGCCGCTGTTGAGCGCGCCGGCGTCGCGGCCGACAAAATTGACGAAGTGCTGTTTGGCAACTGCCTCATGGCCGGCCAGGGTCAGGCGCCCGCGCGTCAGGCGGGCTTTAAGGGCGGTTTGCCGGCCAGCACCGGCGCTGTCACCCTTTCCAAAATGTGCGGCTCGGGCATGGAGGCCACCCTATTGGCGCACGACCAGTTGGTGGCGGGCAGCCGCTACCTCATGGTCGCCGGCGGCATGGAGAGCATGACCAACGCGCCGCACCTGCTGCTCAAAGGCCGCAGCGGCATCCGCATCGGCCACGACCGCATCTATGACCACATGATGCTCGACGGCCTCGAAGACGCTTACGAGCCGGGCCGCGCCATGGGCACCTTTGGCGAGCAGTGCGCTGACAAATACCAGTTCACCCGCGAAGCGCAAGACGCTTTTGCCATTGCCAGCGTGCAGCGCGCCAAGGCCGCCACCGAGTCCGGCGCCTTCAAGGCCGAGATCACGCCCGTCACCGTCAAGACACGCAGCGGCGAAGTTATCGTTGCCATCGACGAAGGCCCGGGCAAGGTCAAGCTCGACAAAATCAGCAGCCTCAAGCCGGCCTTCAAAAAAGACGGCACCATCACCGCCGCCTCCAGCTCGTCCATCAACGACGGCGCTGCCGCCCTGGTGCTGGCGCGCGCATTCACTGCCAAAGCGCTGGGCGCCAAGCCGATTGCCCGCATCGTCGGCCACGCCACCTTTGCGCAAGCGCCTGAGTGGTTCACCACCGCCCCGGTGGGCGCGGTGCAAAAGCTGCTCAAGAACATCGGCTGGAGCGTCAAAGACGTGGACCTGTGGGAAGTCAATGAAGCCTTTGCCGTGGTGCCCATGGCCGCCATGAAAGAGCTGGGCATCAGCCACGACATCGTCAACGTCAACGGCGGCGCCTGCGCGCTCGGCCACCCGATAGGCGCCAGCGGCGCGCGCATCATCGTCACGCTGCTGTACGCGCTCAAGGCGCGCGGTCTGAAAAAAGGCGTGGCGACTTTGTGCATTGGCGGCGGCGAAGGCACGGCCATCGCTCTAGAACTTATCTAAGCCACCGCCCTCAGGCCCCGTGCCTCGCCTACTCGCTCTTGGCATTCTGAAGTCTTTGCCCTCTTAACTAGAAGGTTAGAAGTCAGGGCTGTCTGGCCATAAAGCGCCAATTAAGGTATAGTTTCTATACCATGATTGTTTTCGAATTCGACGCTGCAAAGATCGAAGCCAACCGCGCGAAACATGGCATTGATTTCATGGAAGCCCAAAGCCTTTGGAGCGATCCGATGTTGATTGAGATCCCTGCAAAGACTGAAGACGAGCCGCGGTTTCTGGCGATAGGGCAAATTGACTCAAAGCATTGGTCCGCGGTAATTACCTATCGCGGGCCCCATGTTCGATTGATATCCGTGCGTCGTGCACGCACAGAAGAGGTGGCACTTTATGAAAGCTAAAAAATTCGAGCAACAGTTCGATGAAGGCGTCGACATCACGGCTTCGTTGGACTTGAGCAAAGCCAAGCGCGTGCTGCAAACGCAGAAGCGGGTGAATGTCGATTTTCCAACCTGGATGATTGACTCACTAGATCGTGAAGCCAGCAAGCTAGGCGTTACAAGGCAATCTGTTATTAAAGTTTGGCTAGCGGAGCGGCTTGAGGCGTCTACTGCAACGCACCGCTGAACTTGGCTGCTGCCTGTATCGCAGGCACTAACCCAAGCCTGGATTCTGAAGAAGACGACAATCCCAGCGCACACCCGCCAATTCGCAAAGGAACCCCATGCCGATTACCAAAGGATTCCGCCAGCTTGTCGACGAAGCCATGGCCCAGGTCACTACCCTCAGCGTGGCGCAAGTGCAGGCGCGCATGGGCAGTGCTGACTTGCAGATTGTCGATATTCGAGACCCGCGCGAGCTTGAGCGTGGCGGCACTGTGCCCGGCGCTTTGCTGGCGCCACGCGGCATGCTGGAGTTCTGGGTGGACCCGGCTTCGCCTTATTTCAAACCGGTGTTTGGCGACGAGAGCCGCCAGTTTGTGCTGTTTTGCGGTGCCGGTTGGCGCAGTGCGCTGGCGGCCAAG
Organism: Comamonadaceae bacterium; assembly: GCA_947505915.1. Next base: position 1,056 of record CANNNH010000013.1, on the reverse strand, counting down.
GCGCTGCAAGACATGGGCATGAGCAATGTGGCGCACATCGATGGGGGCTTTGCCGATTGGTGCGCGCAAGGTGCGCCGGTGCAGACACTGGAAGAACACAAGGCCGCCAGCCGGCCGTCCGGCAAGGCCTGAGCCGCGTGGCCCCGGCCGCAAACGCAGCTTGTCCCTGCGGGCGTGAGGCCAAGCCAGGCCAGCCGCTCAAGCTGGTCGACTGCTGCGGCCCTTACCTTGACGACTTCGAACACCGGCCCGCGCCGGACGCGCCCAGCCTGATGCGCTCGCGCTACAGCGCCTTTGTGCTTGAGCACACCGGCTACCTGCTGGCCACCTGGCACCCCGGCACAAGGCCGACAAGTTTGGATTTTGATCCCGGTGCCCGCTGGCTGGGGCTGGAAGTGCGCGCTCACGTAAGCACCGGGCCGGCTGCTGCCGAAGTCGAGTTTGTGGCGCGCATGCGCGTAGCCGGCAAGGCCGTGCGCCTGCATGAGCGCAGCCGCTTTGTGCACGAAGGCGGGCGCTGGTTTTATGTGGATGGCGATCAACTCTGAGCATCCCGTCACCCCGGCAGCCGGCGCAAGCCTTGCCTTTATCATCAAGGCATGAAATTCCAAGCGGTTTTATTCGATTGCGATGGCGTGCTGGTGGACAGCGAATCCATCACCAACGGGGTCTTGCGCGACATGCTCGAAGAGTCCGGCTGGCAGCTGACACTGGCCCAATGCATGGCGCATTTTGTCGGTAAGTCGGTGCATGACGAGCGCCACATCATCGAGTCGCACACCGGCCAGCCCCTGACAGCGGCCTGGATGGACAGCTTTCGCGAGCGGCGCAACCAGGGCTTGGTCAGCAGTTTGCAGCCAATTGACAACGCCCTGGCCGCTGTTGTGCAAATACATGCCAAGTACGCGGGCCGTATTGCCTGCGCATCCGGCGCCGACCGTTTCAAGGTGGAATTGCAGCTGAAAAAATGCGGGTTTATGCCTTATTTCGAGGGCTTTATCTTCAGCGGCCATGAAATGCCCCGCTCCAAGCCGGCCCCCGACGTTTACCTGGCTG
>CANNNH010000012.1 GCA_947505915.1 Comamonadaceae bacterium | reverse complement strand
GCATTGATGCGCCGCCTGGCTTCAGCGCGCTGCCAGCACCGCCCGCGTTACCTCGGCAAAGCCGGCGCCGCGCTCGCCCAGCGTGATGTAGCCTGGTTTGTGCGTGAGCTGGTCTTCGAAGCGCCGGATGTTGGCCACGCCGACCGAGTGCGTGAAAGCTTCGAACATGCGCTGGTCGTTGGTCGAGTCACCCACGAAGAGCCAACTCCCAATCTCAGATTGCAAGTCGCGGCCCCACAACTGGCGGGTGATCCAGCGCGCGCCTTCCCATTTGTTGTGCGTGCCAAACCAGCCGTTGATGTGAATCGAGCTGACGGTGGCGTTCATGCCCTCGCTTTGCATGATGCCGACCACTTGCGCGATGTGCTCAGGCAAAAGCTGCACAAACTCGCTGTGGTCGATGGCGATGTCGGTTTCGCGTCCGGCGCTGTCTTGCGCCAGCGTGGCGCCCGGCACGTCGCGCAGCACGCGAGCGGCCACAGCCTGCATGCGCTTGAAGTTGGCCTGACGGACGTCCGCGTTTTGTAAATAGTATTTTTGTAAATCGATTGGATGTGCTGGCCGTGTTGCCGGCCCGCCTTGCAAAGCCACCGCGCCGTTTTCAGCCACGATGGCGTCAACCGGCCACGCCGTTGCAAACGGCAGGCTCCAGCCCACAGGCCGGCCGGTGATCGCCACCACACTCAGCCCGGCGGCTTTGAGCTCGCCCAGTGCTTGCAGTGCGTCGGGCGTGATCGTGCCTTCGGTGGTCAGCGTGTCATCGATGTCCGTGAAGACGCCGGTCAGGCCCTTGAGGGTGTCTGCGGGAAAGTCAGCAAAGGGGCGCATGGCTGCCAAGTTTAGGCCGGCCCGCAGCGAGTCCGGCCGAAATCGCTACAATATCGGTTCTCCTGAGGAGCGTTGCAACCCACACACGTGGTCTAGGCTCAGGACATTCTTTTGCAACCACGCTCACCCGCAGGCGCTTTGTCAAGCCGGGTGAGTCTCCAGACTCTTCCGCGTTCGCTAAACACCTGCCCGTGGCTATTTTGCCCAGCTCGTTCTATTTGCTTTGGAGAAATCCCATGAATGCCGTTGTCAAACCAATTCACAACCAAGATTACGCTATTGCCGACCTGTCGCTTGCCGACTGGGGCCGCAAGGAACTGCGTATCGCCGAAACCGAAATGCCCGGCCTGATGGCCATTCGCGAAGAGTTCGCCAAGGCGCAGCCGCTCAAGGGCGCGCGCGTCACCGGCTCGCTGCACATGACTATTCAGACCGGTGTGCTGGTCGAAACCCTGCAAGCCCTGGGCGCCGACGTGCGCTGGGCCAGCTGCAATATTTACTCCACGCAAGACCATGCCGCTGCGGCGCTGGTGGTTAAAGGCACGCCGGTGTTTGCCTACAAGGGCGAAAACCTGGACGACTACTGGGACTACACCCACCGCATCTTCGAATTCAGCGGCGCCAAGGGCACGCCCGAAGAAGGCCCGAACATGATCCTGGACGACGGCGGCGACGCTACGCTCTTGATGCACCTGGGCACCAAGGCCGAGACCGACATCTCTGTGTTGGCCAAGCCCGGTAGCGAAGAAGAGATATGCCTGTTCAATGCCATCAAGAAGCAACTCGCCAAAGACGGCACCTGGTACAGCCGCCGCCTGAAAAACATCGTCGGTGTGACCGAAGAAACCACCACCGGCGTGCTGCGCCTCAATGAAATGTCGGTCAAGGGCACCCTGGCTATTCGCGCCATCAACGTCAATGACTCGGTCACCAAGAGCAAGTTCGACAACCTGTATGGTTGCCGCGAATCCCTGGTGGACGCCATCAAGCGCGCTACCGACGTCATGATTGCCGGCAAGGTGGCGGTGGTTGCGGGTTACGGTGACGTCGGCAAGGGCTCGGCCCAGGCGCTGCGCGCCTTGAGCGCCCAGGTTTGGGTTACTGAGATCGACCCGATCAACGCGCTGCAAGCTGCAATGGAAGGCTACAAGGTTGTGACCATGGAATACGCTGCCGACAAGGCTGACATTTTTGTGTCCGCCACCGGCAACAAGAACGTCATCACCTACAAGCACATGGCGGCCATGAAAGACCAGTCCATCGTTTGCAACATCGGCCATTTCGACAATGAGATTGATGTCGTAGCACTCGAGAAATGCACCTGGGAAGAAATCAAGCCGCAAGTCGATCACGTGATCTTCCCGGACGGCAAGCGCATCATCCTGCTGGCCAAGGGCCGCCTGGTCAACCTCGGCTGCGGCACCGGCCACCCGAGCTTCGTCATGTCGTCGAGCTTTGCGAACCAGACGATCGCGCAGATCGAGCTGTTCACCAAACAGGCCGATTACGAAGTAGGGAAGGTCTACGTGTTGCCCAAGCACCTTGATGAAAAAGTGGCCCGTTTGCACCTCAAGAAAGTCGGCGCCATGCTGACCGAGCTGAGCGACGAGCAGGCTTCGTACATCGGCGTGTCCAAAGCCGGTCCTTACAAAGCCAACAGCTACCGCTATTGAGAATTAAAGGGGTCAGTTAAATAGGTTCTGACCCCATTTAATTCCAACGATGCGCGCAGACCTTTTCCTTGTTGACTGTGGCATGGCCACGACCCGATCGCAGGCGCAGCGCTTGATTGCCTCGGGCGTGCAATGGCGCGCTGACTTGGATTCGGCCTGGCGCAAGGTGGCCAAGAACGGCGACGAGATTCCCGAGGGAGCCGTGCTGGTGGTGCCCGACACGACAGAGGCCAAGTACATTTCGCGCGGCGGCCTCAAGCTCGAAGGCGCACTCCAAAGCACGGGTCTGAAAGTGGCCGGTTTGCGCTGCCTCGATGTGGGCCAGTCCACCGGCGGTTTCACGGACTGCTTGCTGCAGCAGGGCGCAGCGCAGGTGGTGGGTGTGGATGTCGGTCATGGCCAGTTGCATCCCAGCTTGCGCTCTGATGCACGTGTGGTGTGCATTGAAGGTGTGAATGCGCGTTCGCTCACGGCCGACGATCTGGTCGAGCATCACCGCCGTGCGCTGATGCTGGCGCTGGACGCCGCGGAAGCTGCCGGCACCTTGCAGGACCAGCCCGAATTGCTGGCGGCCCTGGACGGCGACTTTGAGCCGGTGTTTGACTTTCTCACCGGTGACTTGTCTTTCATCTCCCTGACCTTGGTCTTGCCGGCCGTGGTGCGCTTGCTCAAGCCGGGTGGTGATTTGCTGATGCTGGTCAAACCGCAGTTTGAGTTGCAGCCCGGGCAAATCGGCAAGGGCGGCATTGTGCGTGATGCAGTTCATTTTGAATTTGTAGAAAAGCGCTTGCGCGACTGCTGCGCCGAACTGGGTCTCGAGGTCAGCGCTTGGCTCAATTCGCCCATTGAAGGCGGTGACGGTAACCGTGAGTTTTTTATTCAGGCCCGCAAGGGGCTGCAAGCACTGGACGAAAAAAAGCCCTTGCCGGCAGCACCGGCCCGTCAGGCCGCCAAGCGTGTGCCGCGCAGTGCGACGCGCAGCTTGTTAGACGCCATGGACGAAGACGGCGAAGCCGCGCATGCGGGCCAGCCCGGACCGGCTCGCAGTAAAAAACGTGAAAAGAAAAACGCTGCCTAATAATGCGACAAGCAACGCAAAGATGGATAACCGCGTGATGACCAAGACACTGCCAATCAGCTTTGAATTTTTTCCACCCAAGACGCCTGAAGGCGCGGCCAAGCTGCGCGCCACGCGCGCCGCGCTGTACGCGCACAAGCCTGAGTTTTGCTCGGTCACTTTCGGTGCGGGTGGCTCCACGCAAGAAGGCACCTTTGCGGCCGTCAAGGAAATACTGGCCGAGGGCGTGCCAGCCGCATCGCACTTCTCATGCGTGGGCGCGACCAAGGCCACTGTGCGTGAGCAACTGGCGCAATTGCAGGCCATGGGCGTCAAGCGTCTGGTGGCTTTGCGCGGCGACTTGCCCAGCGGCTACGGCATGGGCGGCGAGTTCCATTACGCCAGCGATTTGGTGGCCTTCATCCGTGCCGAAACCGGCGATGCCTTTCACATCGAGGTAGCGGCCTACCCCGAAATTCACCCGCAGGCCAAATCGGCCGAGGCTGACTTGCAGGCTTTTGCCACCAAGGTCAAGGCCGGAGCCAACTCGGCCATCACGCAGTATTTTTTCAACAGCGACGCTTACTTTCGTTTTGTCGATGACGCCTACAAGCTCGGCGCCGATGTGCCGGTGGTGCCTGGCATCATGCCGATCACCAGCTCGACGCAGTTGATGCGTTTTTCAGACGCCTGCGGCGCCGAGATTCCGCGCTGGATCCGGCTTCGCCTGCAAGGCTTTGGCGACGACACTGCGTCTATCAAGGCTTTTGGTCTGGACGTCGTCACCGACCTGTGCGACCAGTTGCACACGGCCGGTGTGCCGGGCATTCATTTCTACACCATGAACCAGGCCGGCGCCAGCAGCGAGATCATCCAGCGACTCAGGCTGGCCTGAGGCCGGTTCCGGCAAGCCGGACAAACACGAAGTCATGGATCCCCGCTTTCGCGAGGATGACGCCCAAGAAAGCCGCCTCTACTGCCCCCGCCCCGTCATTCCTGCGAAGAGCCTGCCCTCGACCTGATCTGGGGCAGGAATCCATACCCGAGGGCCCAGTCAGCCGCCGTGCTCCAGCCCGAACGCGGCGTGCCGGTCTTGCCCCAGCCGCGCGACCATTTGCGGCAGCGCCAATTGCAGATCTGCCTTGAGGGTGTGCGGCGGGTTGATGACGAACATGCCGCTGGCCGGCAGGCCGGGGCGGACCACTTCGCCGGCCACGTCGGTGGTCAGCTTGCTGGATTTCACGGTCAGGCTGGCGTTGAGCCAGCTGCGGCCGGCTTTCACGGCCAGCGTTTTGAGTTTGCGCGGCAAATCATGCGCTTCGGGCCGCGGAATGATCGGGTACCAGACCACGTAAGTGCCGGTGGCAAAACGCTTGATGGCGTCAGCCATGCAGGCGCTGACGCGGGCGTAGTCGCTTTTGATCTCGTAGCTGGGGTCGCAAAACACCATGGCGCGGCGCGCCGGCGGCGGCAAAAAGGTCTTGAGTGCCTCAAAACCGTCTTCGCGCGCGACGGCCACCTGCCGGCCAACGCCCAGCTGCTCGATGTTGCCTGAGAGTGATTTGAAGTCGGTCGGGTGCAGCTCAAACAGCTTGAGCTTGTCGCGCCCGCTCAGAAACCGCTGCTCAATGAAGGGCGAGCCCGGGTAAATGCGCAAATGGGCAGCCTCGCCGCTTTGGGCAAACTGCGGGTTCAGTGACTTGAGCACGTCCAGATAGTCTTGCAAGGCGGGTGCCAGCGGCTCTTCGACCACCGGCTTGGCCTTGCCGCCGGGCTTGGGCGGCTCGGCGACCGGTTTGGCCAGCAGCTTCAGAATACCTTCGAGCGCTTCGCCGCTGGTCTCGGTGTAGTCGCCGTCCAGACGGTACAGGCCGGCCCCGGCGTGGGTGTCGATCACGGTCAGGGCCGTGTCTTTCTGGGTCAGGTACTTCATGAGGGCGATCAGCGTGGTGTGTTTGAGCACATCAGCGTGGTTGCCGGCATGGAAAGCGTGGCGGTAGCTAAACATACAAGGATGCTAACCGCTGCGGGCACGCAAACCTGCTGGAAGGCGGGGTTTTGCCCGCAAAGCCCAAAAATTCGTATAATCCTTGGTTCTTCAGCGTTTTCATGTCCGCCGGAAGACACTGCGCGTGAGTGCGGTGAACCCCACCTAAGAGGTTCTCATCAGAAGAACGCCGACCGTGGAATAGACATAAACCCATTCCGGTGCAGCCCTTGAAACTGATTTCACGGGTGCTCTGGGCAAACCAAACTTTGAAAAGAGTAATTCATGAAAACATTCAGCGCAAAACCCGCTGACGTGGTGCATGAATGGTTTGTGATTGACGCGACCGACAAGGTCCTCGGACGAGTAGCCAGCGAAGTTGCTCTCCGTTTACGCGGCAAACACAAGGCCATTTACACGCCTCACGTCGATACCGGTGACTTCATTGTCATCATTAACGCAGCCCAGCTGCGCGTCACCGGCGCCAAGTCGACTGACAAAATCTACTATCGCCATTCCGGTTATCCAGGCGGCATTTCTGCCACCAATTTCCGCGACATGCAAACCAAGTTCCCGGGCCGTGCCCTGGAAAAAGCGGTCAAGGGCATGCTGCCCAAGGGTCCGCTGGGTTACGCCATGATCAAAAAACTCAAGGTGTACGGCGGTGCTGAGCACCCGCACACTGCCCAGCAACCCAAAGTGTTGGAAATCTAAGGAGCCTTGAGATGATTGGTGAATGGAACAACGGCACCGGCCGACGCAAATCCAGCGTTGCCCGCGTGTTTATCAAAAAAGGCACTGGCAAGATCACGATCAACGACCGGGACATTCAGGTGTTCTTCGGCCGTGAGACCTCGATCATGATTTGCCGCCAACCCCTGTTTCTGACAAACCACGTCGAGACGTTTGACATCATGGTCAACGTGCACGGCGGCGGTGAGTCCGGCCAGGCTGGCGCAATCCGCCACGGTATCACCCGCGCGCTGATCGACTATGACGCAGCCCTCAAGCCGGCCCTGAGCCAGGCGGGCTTCGTCACCCGTGACGCCCGTGAAGTCGAGCGTAAAAAGGTCGGTTTCCGTTCGGCACGTCGCCGCAAGCAGTTCAGCAAGCGCTAATCCGCTTCACTGGTCTGTCCAAAGCCGCTGTGGTGCAAGCCCGGCGGCTTTTTTCATGGGCCTTCATGTTTTTGCCACCCTGTAGACCTGCCCGGGTTGTGGTTGATCAATTTACTGTACTATTACCCACTCACCCCTTGAGGAGTCTTCCATGAGCGCAGTTGCAGAGAACATCCAGACCGAGATGCCCCACCCCTTTGTCTTCACCGACAGCGCCGCCACCAAGGTGGCAGACCTGATTGCCGAAGAGGGCAACCCGGAGCTCAAGCTGCGTGTGTTCGTTCAGGGCGGCGGTTGCTCGGGCTTTCAGTACGGATTCACTTTCGACGAGATCACCAACGAAGACGACACCACCATGACCAAAAACGGTGTTTCGCTGCTGATCGACGCCATGAGCTACCAGTACCTGGTCGGCGCAGAAATCGACTACAAAGATGACCTCGAAGGCGCCCAGTTCGTCATCAAGAACCCGAACGCCACCAGCACCTGCGGCTGCGGTTCGAGCTTTTCAACCTGATTTTTGCGCACGGGCTGCCTCGGGCAGCACACAAAAAAGGGGCCCGATAAGGGCCCTTTTTGTTTGGCGTTCTCGCTTTGCGAGCCGGTCTCAAGGCAAGAAGGGCGGCGCTCTGTGCAAAGCGCCCAGCACCCGCGGCCCTTTGGCGCCGGTCACTGCCACCAGGTTGCCGGGCTGCTTGAGCGTGAAGGCTTGCGCCAGCCAGGCAAAAGCGGCAGCTTCTACCTGCAAGGGCGGCAAGCCGCGGGCCTGGGTGCTGAGTACCTCCACACCCGGCAGCGCCAGCGCCAACTGGCGCATCAGCTCGGTGTTCAGGGCGCCACCACCGCACACCAGCAACTGCGCAGCGCCGGGCAGATGCCGGCGCAAGTCTTGGGCGCAAGTCAGCGCTGTCAGCGCCGTCAGGCTGGCCTGCACATCGACCGCGGGCACAGATTCAAAGCCGTTTAATTGCAGTGCCAGCCAGTCTGCGTTGAACAGGTCACGGCCTGTACTTTTAGGTGGTGTTTGCTGAAAAAAGGGCGCTTGGCGCAGCCGGGCCAACAGCCCCGGGTGCGCTTGCCCTGAAGCCGCCCAGGCGCCCGCATCGTCAAAAGGCCGGCCGGTGTGGCGCTGGCACCAAAAATCCAGCAAGGCATTGCCGGGGCCGCAGTCAAAGCCTTGCACAGTGCCGCCAGCCGGCAGCAAGCTGATGTTGCTGATGCCGCCTATGTTGAGCACCGCCCTGGACTGTGCAGCGTCGGCCCACAAAGCCGCGTGAAAGGCCGGAACCAAAGGTGCGCCCTGGCCGCCCGCCGCCACGTCAGCGTTGCGGAAGTCGGCAATCACATCAATGCCGGTGAGCTCGGCCAGTAGCGCCGGGTTGTTCAGCTGCAACGTGTAGCCGGTGCCAAAGGCCTGCGGTTGGTGCCTTACAGTTTGGCCGTGAGCGCCTATGGCAATGATGTCTTGGCGATGAATGCCTTGAACCGCGGCAATTTGCAGCAAATGCTCAACCACTCGGGCATAGACGCCGGCCAATTGGTTGGCTGCCAGCGCGGCGCGGTGCAGCTCGTTATGGCCGGGGCTGTTGAGTGCAAGCAGTTCGGCTTTGAAGTCCGGCTCAAAGGGCTCGCTGGCCGCGGCCCGGACCAGGCTGGGCGCATCAGGCGACAAATCGGCGATCACGCCATCCACGCCGTCGAGCGAGGTGCCCGACATCAAGCCAAGGAAAAATGCAGACATGCGTCAAAGCCAGGGCGGTTGCGCCTGGCCAGGGCTCATTCGGCGCGGCTTTGGCCGATGACTGTGGCGGCTTGCAGCAGTTCGCGAGCGTTGGCAGCGAGTTTCTTGAACGCCGGCATGCTGGCTTCCGGCAGCGGAATGGATTCGCTTTGCCGCGCCAGCTGGGTCGGGTCCTGGTGTTTGCCATTGACCCTGAACTCAAAATGCAGGTGCGGACCGGTGGCCCAGCCGGTGGCGCCCACGGCACCCAGGGTCTGGCCTTGCGTGACTCTGGCGCCGCGTTGCACTTTGATACGGCTCAGGTGTGCGTAGACCGTGGTGTGGCCGCTGCGGTGGTCAACAAAGACCACATTGCCAAAGCCACCCTGCGAGCCGGCAAAAGCCACCACGCCGTCGCCCACAGCGCGAACAGCAGTGCCGGTGGGGGCTGCGTAATCCACGCCCAGATGAGCCCGCCAGGTTTGCAAGATGGGGTGAAAACGCATTTTGAAGCCGCTGCTCATGCGCGAGAACTCCATGGGCGAAGCCAAATAGGCCTTGCGCAGGCTTTGTCCGTCGAGCGTGTAATACGAGCCCTTGACCAGCTGGCGCTGCGCGGCGGCCGGCGTGCCAGGCACGGCCGGTGTCTGCATGGCCGGGTCAGTGAACCACACGGCCTGGAAAGACTTGCCGTTGTTGATGAACTCGGCGTTCAGCACTTTGCCGGTTTTGAGCGCTTCGCCGTCGGCTTCAAGCGACTCATAAAACACGCTGAAACGGTCACCCTTGCGCAGGCTGCGGTGAAAGTCGATGTCCCCCGAAAAGATGCCGGCGATTTGCGAGGCCACAGCGTCCGGGATATGGGCTTCGTCGGTAGCGGCAAACAGCGAGGTTTTGATGACACCGCTGGCCACCCGGGTCGACACGCTGTAGGCGGCTGTCTCGATCCGGGAGCTGAACGTTCTGCCGACGCGCTCAATCACCAGTCGCTGAAAGTGCGTGTCGTCCTCAGTGGCCCAACGCATCGCCATCTTGAGCAGTTGCTGATCGTGGGTGGTTTCGGCGGTTAAGGTTTTGCCGGCCCGGCCCACCAGCAAAGAGCGCGCCAGTGTGTCGCTGCGCAAGAAGGCTGCGGCCGCCGGGTCGTCAATACCAAGCCTGCGCAGCAGGCTTTCGGCGGTGTCCGAGCTGCGGCTGACTTCGGTGCGATAAAGGTTAAAGCCTTGGTCTGAAAGCGATTCTTTGCCGGCCTGCCAGGGCAGGGCTTGCACTGTTTCAACCACCTGGGTGACAGGCAGGTCAGCGGCGTCGGGCGCTAAGGGGACCAGGCCGAAGGCCGTGACGCCGGTGCCCAGCAGAACAACAGCCAGCGAAGCGCCTACGCGCCTGGGGTGGCGCGCCAGCATGGCTAGCATCAGCTTGCTGCTTTGCCAGATTTGCAACCCGTAACGATGAAGACCGTCAGTACTCAAAACAATAGATTCCAGGCAGACTGCACATCACAAGCCAAAAGGCAGGTGAGGGCAAATAACGCAATGGGCAACCAGGGGCTGCGGCGACAATTCGATGGTGCGGATCAGCAAGTAGCGCGCCAATCTAAAATAGCTACCGGCGGCTGATCTCAAAGCAAGCTCAAGATTATAGCCACCCGAAAAGCCCGAAATATAACGAAAACCCTTATGAATCAAGCGCTTTCCTCCACTTCGCCCCTGCCCGACGCCGTTCAGCAAGCACTGGCCGTGACCTTGCGCGGCTGCGAAGAGTTGATTCCGCAGGCCGAATGGCTGAAAAAATTGACCCGTTCTGAGGCCACCGGCCAGCCCCTGCGCATCAAATTGGGGCTGGACCCGACCGCGCCCGACATCCACATCGGCCACACGGTGGTGCTCAACAAGATGCGCCAGTTGCAGGATTTGGGGCACCAGGTGATCTTTCTCATTGGCGACTTCACCAGCCTGATTGGCGATCCGTCCGGGCGCAACAGCACCCGCCCGCCATTGACCCCCGAGCAGATCAAGGCCAACGCCGAAACCTACTACCGCCAAGCCAGCCTGGTGCTGGACCCGGCCAAAACCGAGATCCGCTACAACAGCGAGTGGAGCAATCCGCTGGGCGCGATGGGCATGATCCAGCTGGCCGCCAAGTACACCGTGGCCCGCATGATGGAGCGCAACGACTTCCATGACCGATTCAAGGCCGGCACGCCGATCAGCGTGCATGAGTTTTTGTACCCGTTGATGCAGGGCTACGACTCGGTGGCACTCAAGTCCGACCTTGAGCTGGGTGGCACCGACCAGAAGTTCAACCTGCTGATGGGCCGCACCCTGCAACAGGAATACGGCCAGGAGCCGCAGTGCATCTTGACCATGCCGCTGCTCGAGGGGCTGGACGGCATCGAGAAAATGTCGAAAAGCAAAAACAACTACATCGGCATCGCCGAAGAGCCCAACAGCATGTTCGCCAAAGTGCTCTCCATCTCCGACACCCTGATGTGGCGCTGGTACACCTTGCTGTCCTTTCAGAGCGAAGCGGCGATTTCCGCGCTCAAGGCCGAGGTGGCGGGCGGGCGCAACCCCAAAGACGCCAAAGTGGCGCTGGCCAAAGAAATCACCACCCGCTTTCACTCGGCAGCCGCGGCCGATGCGGCCGAGCAAGACTTCATCAACCGCAGCAAAGGCGGCGTGCCCGACGAGATTGACGAAGTCACCCTGACCGGCGCGCCCATGGGCATCGCAGCCCTGCTCAAAGCCGCCGGCCTGGCCCCTTCCAGCAGCGAAGCCACCCGCCTGATCGACGGCGGCGGTGTGCGGGTGGACTCGAGCGTGGTCAGCGACAAGGCGCTCAAGCTGGCTGCCGGTACCTACGTGGTGCAGGTCGGTAAGCGCAAGTTCGCACGCGTCACCCTGGGCTGAGTTTCGTTATTCGTTCCAGACGCAGGCGGCCATGGCGATCAGCTTCGTTCGTGTCCTCCGCCCTGCGGGCTCCCCCTTTACCTCACTGCGCTGAGCGCCATGGCCGCCTGCGTCAGCCAGCGCTGTGGGCATCATTGGGGTGTGAAAAGATTGCAAGCAAGCGTGCCGGCTAAAGGTCATGGCGGTGTGGATGCTGCAGCGAAATAAAGGAGGAGCCCGAAGGGCGGAGGACATTCGCGTAAGCATCCACCCCGCCATGACCGGCGCACAAGCGCTGCGGTCTCAACATCAGCTTGCCCTGCTATGCCAACGGCCCTCAGTACGGGTTGTCAAACCCCAGCGAGCCCAGCAACAGCACCTCCAGCGCTTCCATTTCCAGCGCATCACGCTCATTGCTTTCGTGGTCGTAGCCTTGAGCGTGCAGACTGGCGTGCACCAGCAGGTGGGCGTAATGCGCTTGCAGCGTCTTGCCCTGCGCGTCGGCTTCGCTGGCCACCACCGGGCCGCACAGCACCAGGTCGGCTGTCACCATCGGCGCTTGCGTGTAGTCGAAGGTCAGCACGTTGGTGGCGTAGTCTTTGCCCCGGTAATCGCGGTTCAGCGTGCGGGCTTCCGCTTCGCCGACCACGCGCACGGTCAGCTCGGCGTCGCGCAGCAGGGCGCGTGTGATCCAGCGCTTGACGGCGGCGCGGGGCAGGGCGGCGCGGTGAGTGGCCAGATGCGCAAAGTCGCCAAACTGCAGCGACAAGTCCAGCGCGTTGGCGGCCTGGCACAGCGGCGTCAAAGGTGTAAAGCGGGCGACCATGTCAGACCTTGCGCCGTGTTTTGCGGACCGGTTTTGCGCTGCCTGGCGCCTTCACGTCGACGACATCGTCCGCCTCTACATCAGCGGCGTTGACATCCGCCTTCGGGCTGCGGTGTTTGTCATACGCGTCCACAATACGCGCCACCAGCGGGTGGCGCACCACGTCGGCACTGGTCAGGCGGGTGATGGCAATGCCTTGCACGCGCTTCATGATGCGCTCGGCATCTATCAGGCCGCTGAGCTGCGTCAGAGGCAAATCAACCTGGCTCACGTCGCCGGTGATCACGGCCTTGCTGCCAAAGCCGATGCGCGTCAAAAACATCTTCATCTGCTCGGGCGTGGTGTTTTGCGCTTCGTCCAAAATCACAAAGGCATGGTTCAGCGTGCGCCCGCGCATAAAGGCCAGCGGCGCAATTTCAATTTGCTGGCGCTCAAAAGCTTTTTGTACGCGCTCAAAACCCATCAGCTCGTAGAGTGCGTCATAAAGAGGGCGCAGGTAAGGGTCAATTTTTTGGTTCATGTCACCGGGCAAAAAGCCCAGGCGCTCGCCGGCTTCTACCGCAGGGCGCGTCAGCACAATGCGCTGCACCGCGCTGCGCTCCAGCGCATCAACCGCGCAGGCCACTGCCAGGTAGGTTTTGCCGGTGCCCGCCGGGCCAATGCCGAAGGTGATGTCGTGCGCGGCAATGTTCTCCAGGTACTGGCCCTGGTTGTGGGTGCGCGCGCGCAGGTCGGCGCGGCGCGTGGCCAGCACCGCGGCGCCGTCGGGTGCACGGCGCAGGGCGGTGTCGCCGGCCATCATCAGCTGCACCTGCTCTTCAGGAATGGGGCGGCTGGCCATTTCATACAGGGCCTGCAGCACTTCGAGTGCCTGCTCGGCCCGCGCCTTGGGCCCGTCGATCTTGAACTGCTCAAAGCGGTGCGCGATCTTCACCTGCAAGCCCACCTCAATGCTGCGGATGTGCGCGTCCATCGGCCCGCACAGGTGGCCCATGCGGGTGTTGTTCGGCGGCGTGAAAGTGTGGCGAAGTATCAAAAGCGCTGTCCTTGTGTTTAGATGCTGATGGTGATTGTCGATGCACTGCTAAGATTTGCCAATGATCGGACGCATAACAGGCCAGCTGGCCGAAAAAAATCCGCCCGAGTTGCTGGTGGACTGCCACGGCGTGGGCTACGAGCTGCTGGTGCCCATGAGCACCTTCTATAACCTGCCGGGCTTGGGCGAAACAGTCAGCTTGCTCACCCATTTTGTGGTGCGTGAAGACGCGCAAATTCTTTTTGGCTTTGCCACGGCCAGCGAACGCTCGGCCTTTCGCCAGCTCATCAAAATTTCGGGCGTGGGCCCGCGCACCGCACTCAGCGTGCTCAGCGGCATGAGTGTGGACGAGCTGTCGCGCGCCGTCAGCGCGCAAGAGGCCGGCCGCATCATCAAGGTTCCCGGCATCGGCAAAAAAACAGCCGAGCGTTTGCTGCTCGAGCTCAAAGGCAAGCTGGGCGCTGACCTGGGCGCCCCCCTGAGCAGCGTCAGCGACAACCCGTCTGACATTTTGCAGGCCCTGGTGGCGCTGGGTTACAGCGACCGCGACGCCGCGCTCGCCCTCAAAGCCCTGCCCGCCGATGTCGGCGTGAGCGAAGGCATCAAGCTCGCGCTCAAGGCGCTGACCAAATAGCCGATTGCATTTTGGATAGCCGGCGGATATACTGTCAAAATGAAAACTGCCGCATTAACGATTTCCGCTTGGGGTAACAGCCATGCCATTCGCATCAGCCGCGAGCTGATGCAGGCCATGGACATCACGCCTGACACGCCCTTGAAAGCCACTGTACTTTCCAAGGGGTGTTTGGAGCTGCGCGCAGCCAAGCAGCGCCCTAGCTTGGCAGAAAAACTAGCCGCCTTTGACCCGCATCTGCATGGTGGCGAACTGATGCAAGATGCCCCGCAAGGCGCCGAGTTTGGTCATCCAGCGTGAGCCGGTCCAAAGCTTGGGTGCCTGACCGGCAAGAAATCATCTGGGTTAATTTCAACCCCCAAGTCCCCATGCTGGTGCTGTCGCCCAAAGTCTTCAATGACAAGACGTCCATCGTGATTGGCTTTCCGATGTCAACGGCGACTTACAACGCAACAAATCCCTTTGCCATTGACAACAGTCGTTCCGCCAAAGAGCCCAGCTACATCATTTGCAACCAACCCAAGAGCTTTGACTGGCGCCAGCGCCAAGCCAGTCAGCACCCCTGGAAACGCGTCAGTGACGGCGCATTTCAGGCGGCCTGTCTGGGGCTTAACGACATCATTGAATTGCTGAGCCCATGAGCATCCAGACCGACGACTTCGATATGTCCGCTGTGCCGCCCCAGCGGGTGATGTCGGCCCAGCCCGCCTCACCGCGCGAAGAAGCCATCGAGCGCGCCCTGCGCCCCAAGCTGTTTGACGACTACGTGGGCCAGACCAAGGTGCGCGACCAGCTGGAGATTTTCATTGGTGCCGCCAAAAAACGCGGTGAAGCGCTGGACCACGTGCTGCTCTTCGGCCCGCCCGGCCTGGGCAAGACCACGCTCAGCCACATCATTGCGCAAGAGCTGGGCGTCAACCTGCGCCAGACCAGCGGCCCCGTGCTGGAAAAGCCCAAGGACCTGGCGGCGCTGCTGACCAACCTCGAAAAAAACGACGTTCTCTTCATTGACGAGATTCACCGCCTGAGCCCGGTGGTCGAAGAGATTTTGTACCCCGCGCTGGAGGACTACCAGATCGACATCATGATCGGCGAAGGCCCGGCCGCACGCAGCATCAAGCTCGATTTGCAGCCCTTCACCCTGGTGGGCGCCACCACCCGCGCCGGCATGCTGACCAACCCGCTGCGAGACCGCTTCGGCATCGTCGCCCGGCTGGAGTTTTACAGCGCCGAAGAGCTGGCCCGCATCGTCAAGCGCAGCGCCGGCCTGCTCAAAGCGCCCATGGACGAGGCTGGCGGCATTGAGATCGCCAAACGCTCACGCGGCACGCCGCGCATTGCCAACCGCCTGCTGCGCCGCGTGCGCGATTTTGCCGACGTCAAGGGCAGCGGCGTCATCACGCTGGAAATTGCGCACCAGGCGCTGGCCATGCTCGACGTGGACCCGCGCGGCTTTGACGTGATGGACCGCAAGCTGCTCGAAGCCGTGATCCACCGCTTCGACGGCGGCCCGGTCGGTCTGGACAACATCGCCGCCAGCATTGGCGAAGAGCCCGGCACCATCGAAGACGTGATAGAGCCCTACCTCATCCAACAAGGCTACCTGCAACGCACCCCGCGCGGGCGCATCGCCACCCTGGCCGCCTTCCGCCATTTGGGCGTCACGCCCCCCGCAGGCCGGCCCGACAGTGGCTCAGACCTCTTTGGTCAAAGCTAGGTCATTCCTGCGCAGGCAGGAATCCATCCCCGAATACACGCCCGCGTCAGGTAGACGACTCGTCCAGCGTACCTTCGTTAAGGTGCTGCACATCGGCCCAGCCCACCAGTGAAAAGCCCTCGGGCGACCACAGCAGGCGGTTGATCGCCGTGTTGCCCAGGGTCCAGGTGCGGGCGGCTTGCAGATCCAGGCGGGTGGCGGCGCGGTAGAGGATGTCCATCACGCCGCCGTGGCCGAACAAGGCGATTTGCTCGCCCGGGTGCAGCGCGGCCAGCTTGGCGGCGGTGGCCAGCACGCGGGTTTGTAAGACCAGCAGGGACTCGCCACCGGCCGGCGCAAAGGCCGGGTCACGCTGGCGCCAGCGCTTGGCCTGCTCGGGCAGCTCAGTCTCTATCTCGGCAAAAGTGCGGCCTTCAAATTCGCCAAAACTACGTTCGCGCAAACCCGGCTCAGGCTGCACAGGCACGCCGGTGTGGCGGCTGACGGCCAGTGCGGTGTCATGCGCACGCGACAAATCGCTGGAGTAAATGGCGGCCATCGGCTCGTCCTTGAGCGCCATCCCCAATCGTTCAGCCTGCCAGCGGCCGGTGCCATTGAGCCCGATGTCCAGGTGGCCCTGTATGCGGCTGTCCACATTCCACAAAGTCTCGCCATGGCGGATGGCCAGAATGCGGGTGGCTTGCGCGCTGCTCAACGCGGGATCTCGATGTTCACACGGCGCGTGCCGGCCGGCGGCACCGGAAAGCCTTGCAGCGCAGCCGCCAGCATGGCCGGCAAGACCGCGCGCGCGTCGGCCCAGATGCCGTCATGCGTGGCGCGGGTTTCATACAGCACAGCGTGATTGCGTGCATCGCGCAGCACCAGGCTGACTTCGCGCAGGTACATGGGCGGTTCATACACCATGAGGGGCATTGAAAACCCCACAAAGCCACCGGCAGTTCCGCCGCCAAGCGCCACGGAGGGGCCACCCATGAGGCGGCCGTCATAAGCCCGGCGCTGGATCTTTCTGGCGGTGGCGCTGACCTGCACGTTAAAGGCCGCATCGGCCGGGTTGTTAAGCAGGCCTGCCTTTGCAAGCGCATCACGCGCCAGAGCCTCGAGCTGATCTTGCGGCAGTTCCACAGTCGGGCTGCCGGCCGGCAGGAGTTGCTGTGAAGGCAGACGCTCAAAGCGGTAACTGGCCCCGGGGACGGGCGCCGCAGCCGGCCATAGCGCAAAAGTCGTGACATCGCTGTCGATAACGCGCAGGCTTGAACAGCCGGTGGTCAGCAGCAAGGCGGCGATCAAAAAAAAGATGCGCTGCACTGAATTTTTTCAGGTGTCAGCCGGGGCTCTCGCCATGAACTGCAGTGCGCCGGGCAAGGTGGGCAGCTCTTCTTTGTCAAAGGCCTTGTCGCCCTCGGGGTCGGCCACGCCGGTGGTGTGAATGCCTTTGAAGTCGTGGAGTTTGCTGTCCATCAGGTGCGAAGGCACGACGTTTTGCAGCGAGGTGAACATGTTCTCTAGCCGGCCGGGGAATTTTTTGTCCCACTCGCGCAGCATGTTGCCGACCTGCACGCGCTGCAAGCCGTCCTGGCTGCCGCACAAGGTGCAGGGAATGATGGGGAACTCACGCACCTGCGCCCAGCGGACCAGGTCTTTCTCGCCCACATAGGCGAGCGGGCGGATGATGATGTTTTTGCCGTCGTCGCTGGCCAGCTTGGGCGGCATGCCCTTGAGCTTGGACGCAAAAAACATGTTGAGGAACAGGGTTTGCAGCATGTCGTCGCGGTGGTGGCCCAGCGCAATCTTGGTGGCGCCCAGCTCTTCGGCCACGCGGTACAAAATGCCGCGGCGCAGGCGGCTGCACAGGCTGCACATGGTCTTACCCTCAGGAATCACGCGCTTGACGATGCTGTAGGTGTCTTGCGTTTCAATATGAAACGGCACGCCCAGTTTGCTCAGGTAATCGGGCAGGATGTGCGCTGGAAAGCCGGGCTGCTTTTGGTCCAGGTTGACGGCGATCAGGCTGAAGTTGATGGGTGCGCGCTGCTGCAGCTTGATCAGGATGTCGAGCATGGCGTAGCTGTCTTTGCCGCCGGACACGCAGACCATGACCTTGTCGCCTTCTTCGATCATGTTGAAGTCCACGATGGCGCGGCCGACTTCGCGGCACAGGCGCTTTTCGAGCTTCATGTCCTCGCGTTCGATCTTCAGGTCTTTGGGCAGGGGCTGGCCCAGCGCTGCGGTGGCTGCTTCTTCGGGTTCAATCCAGACGGCGCTCATGCTGAAGCCTCCTTGTTCAATAGCTTGTTCATGGTGTTCACCACTGTCCTGTTTCTACGCGAATCGCTACTTCGCAGTCGTCAAAAATTTCCAGCTTCGCTATCTTCACCCGCACACCCAGCACGCCGGGCAACTGCATCAGGCGGTGGCCGAGTTTGCCGATCAGGCTCTCGAGCAGGTTCATGTGTTCCACCGTGCACTCGTTGATGATGATCTGGCGCACCTTGCGGTAGTCCAGCACATGGCTGATGTCATCGTCTCTGGGCAGCAGGGGTTGCGTGCCCAGGTTCAACTCGGCGTCCACCTGGATCGGCTGGGGCGCGTTTTT
>CANNNH010000011.1 GCA_947505915.1 Comamonadaceae bacterium | reverse complement strand
CTCATAAAAAGCGGTGTAAGGCAGCCAGCGCAAGAATTTCACCCCGAGGGTGAAACGCTTGGGAAAATGTATTTCAAACTCGCCTTTGCGCCAGCCGGCAAGTATTTCTGCCGCCGCCTGACTGGAGTTGATCAAGGCGGGCATCTTGAAATCGTTTTGCTCAGTCAGCGGTGTTTCCACAAAGCCAGGGTTGACCAGGCTCACGCCGATGCCGCTGGGCAGCAAGTCCATGTAAAGCGTTTCAGCCAGGTTGATCAATGCAGCTTTGGTCGGCCCGTAAGCCAGGCTTTTGGGCAAGCCGCGGTAGCCCGCCACACTGCCAACGAGGCAGATGTGACCAGCCCGGTGTTTCAGCAACTGCGGCAACACAGCGTCCAGCATGTAAAGCGCGCCCAGGTAGTTGACCTCCTGGTGCCTGATCATCTGCGGCAGGTCAAAGTGATCCGCGCGCTGAGCTTTGTAATGGCCTGCGCAGTACATGACCAGATCCAGGTCACCGGCCTGCTGCACCTTGTGCGCAGCGGCGCTGACAGCTGCTGGGTCTGTGACGTCCAGGGGCAGCGCAACAGCGCCGGGGTGCGCCTGGACAAAACGCGCTAAGGCCGCTTCATTGCGTGCCGACACATAAACCCGTGCGCCCGCCGCATGCAAGGCGTGCGCCGTCGCTTCGCCAATGCCGCTGGAGGCGCCAATCAGCCAGGCAACTTTGCCTTGCCATTCAGACAGAGGGGTGTTCAGACTCATGGCGTGGGAGTTAGCGTTTGACGAAGGACAAGGTCACCTCGCCGAGTTGAAAGCCGAACTTGCTCATGACAGCTCTGTTGATCATCACCTTGTCGTTCATCAGGTACATCCAGTCGTCAAATTGCACTTCAAAGACACGGCCATCAACCGGCAGTTGCAGTGTGTAGCCCCAACGAAATGCATTGCCCTTTTCTTCGCCGGTGGCCTGACCCACCACGTCTGCGGCTGTGCCGCTGTAGCGGCCGTCCGGCTGGCGCGTGAGCGTCCAGATGCGACGCTGACGGCTGCCGTCGGAATAGCTGAACTCTTCGTCAAGCACGCCGACTTCTTGGCCGGGCGGGCCTTGCCAGCTGCATGTCATGACCACGGTAAAGCGTTTAACGACACGGCCTGAGCGGTCTGTGAACAGTCCGTACGCGTCAATGGTGCCGTTGAAGTACTGGCGCAGGTCCAGCACTGGTTTTTCAGCTGCATAGTCAGCCACCTGCGGTCCGGCGCAAGCGCTCAGGCCCAGCACGGCGGCCAGCACCAAGGAGCTAAAAAACCATCGTTTTCTCGGAGTTTTCATGTGCTACTTTCTTTTCGACCGGGTCGTATAACCAGAACATACAAGCAAACTGCAGCCAGCATTTTGAGCAGACAAGGCAGCAAACAATAAGCAATCACCAGGGCGTTGAGCGCGCCGGCATCACGCACACCCGGAGCGTAGCCAAACAGGCTCAACAAGGGCAGTGCCAGCCCGGCGGCCAGCGCCAGATTGAGCTTGGTGGCGAAGTTCCACCAGCCAAAGTAGCCACCGGCCGCCAACGCAGGATGGCGAACCTGGCCGGCATGTATCACGCCGGCCAGCAGCGCACCGGGCAGCGCCAGGTCAGCGCCCAGTGCCGCACCCGACAAGGCGCAGACCAGCGCAAAGGCCGCCACATCACCAGCACCCAGTTGACTGGCCCAGATAAAGACAGCGATCGACAGCGCCATGCCCGCCAGCCAGCTGCGCGCCAGACCAAACCGTTTGACAGCGCCCAGCCACAGCGGTATGGCCATTGCAGCACATAAAAAATAGCTGCCCAAAAAAAGCGGTTCTAAAGCCGGTGGTGCTTGCAGCAGGTCTTGAATGAAAAACAACACCAGTGTGGCCGGCACGGCGCTGGCAATGCCATTGAAGATGAACACAGTCATCAGCCGTCGAAATGGTGCTTGCTGCCATGGCAGCCAAACCGAGCCGGCAGCAGGCACCGGGCTGCGGCCGCCGGCGGTGAGCGCCAGCGCGTCCCTATTTACCGGCCCGGCCGGGGGTCGAAAGGCGCGTTGCCAGCCCAACCAGGCCAACGCCAGCGCGGCGCAAAACACGGCCGCGGTAGATGGCAAACCGACCAAGGCAGGTAACACCGAGGCGGTGACCACGCCCAGCAGTCCCAGCCCTTCACGCCAGGCGACGATGCGGCTTTGCTGCGTTTCGCTGCCTCCCAGCAAAGCGCCCCAAGCCTGGTGCGCCACCATCAAAGCACTGTAGCCGGCATAGGTGATCATCAACATGATGCCGGCCCAGGCAAGCAGCCCAGTCTGCGACAGTGCAGGCGGGAAAAAAAGCAATATAAAGCCTAGGGCCAACACCACCGCGGCGACCGCACCAAAAGCCAAAACAGCGTTGGCCGAGCGTGTAAACAGCCGGTCCACCAGTTTGCCGATCGCGGGGTCGATGAAGGCGTCAAACAGTCGCGCACCCAGCAGTATCGCGCCCAGTGTGGCCAGCGGTACGCCAAAACTGCGGGCGTAGTGGTTGGGCAAAATCACATAAAGCGGCAAGGCTGCAAAAGCCAGTGGAAAACCCATCAAGCCATAGGTCAGACCGTTGCGCGTACCGTAAGCGCTGCTGTGCAGTGCTGCCGCCTGAGTGGGCTGGTTCTCATCAAGGCTCACGCGCGGCGCTCCCCAGCAAAGCCAGGCGCATGGCCGGCTCGGACGTCTGGGGTGACAGCCAGATGCCCAAAAACAAGCGCGCAAATTCAGGGTCAGCAATCTCGCCAATAGGCCGGCCGTTGAGCCAAAAACTGGCGCTGATGCCAGGTCGGTGCAGGCACAACACACGATCGCCAGCCTTCACATCGGGAAACACACGCAGCATCTCAGCCGTCCACTGCTGCGCCTGCGCAGCAGACAAGTTGGCGCTGCGGCGCATTTCCTTGAGTGAGCGCTCAACGATGTCTGCTGCAGAGAAGTCCCGCAAGTAGGCCAACTCCAGCGCCAAGGGCTGGCTGGCAAAGTTGCGTGCGTTCAAGCCGGGCGGGCTCCAAAGCCGTGCGTCGTAAATTTTGAAGCCCCAGACGCTCAAACGGGTCTGGCCAATCAGCCTGGCGTTCGGCAGCAGGTCCTGTAGCTCAGCTGGCGGTGCTTTGACGGCAAGAGGGAGCAGGGGGACCGCCAACGAGCTGGCCACAATGTGGGCGGGCCAGCCCATCGTCAGCGTTATTGCGCTGAGCGTTGCCATCAGTTTGTGGCGCCCTCGCATGGTCAGGCTGGCTTGCGCAAGGTGAATTGCACAACATCCGTGCTGCCTTCGGCAAAAGCTGCTTCGCAGTAAGCGAGATAAAACTCCCAGATGCGCATGAAGCGAGTGTCAAAGCCGAGCTTGAGCACTTGCGGGGCTTGGGCCAGGAAGGCATCTCGCCACAGCCGCAGCGTGTGTGCGTAATCCTGGCCAAAAGCTAGTTCATCAACCACTTCCAGGCCGGCGGCGCGGGCATGGGCCCGGAAAACCATGGGCGAAGGCAGGCAACCACCGGGGAATATGTACTGCTGTATGAAGTCGGTTGAGTCGATGTAGCGCTCGTAAAGATGGTCGTCAATCACGATGCTCTGAATGCAGGCGTGGCCGCCCGGCTTGAGCAAGCGCGCAATGGTGTTGAAATAAGTCGGCCAGTATTCGCGGCCAACGGCTTCGATCATTTCGATTGAGCAGATGGCGTCAAAAGACTGATCAGCCGGGTTGTTAACGCCGATGTCGCGGTAGTCCTGTAAACGCAAATCGTGCGTTACCTTGGCTTGTGGCTGCTCAGCGGCCGCAGGAACACCGAGGCGTGTCAAGCGGGCCTGGGCCCATTGCAATTGCTCGGTGCTCAGCGTCACGCCGACCAGCGAGGCGCCGAACTCGGTGGTGGCCATTTCGGCCAGGGCGCCCCAGCCGCAGCCGATCTCCAGCACGCGATCGCCGGGCTGGACCTGCACCATGCGCAGCGCGCGTCGTACTTTGGCGTTTTGCGCGTCCTTCATCGAGGTCTCTGGCGTCTCAAAAATCGCCGACGAGTAGTTCATCGTGCCGTCCAGCCAGAGCTCGTAGAAGGCGTTACCCAGGTCGTAGTGGGCATGTATGTTTTTCTGGCTGTTGGCTTTGGTGTTGCGATTGAGTAAATGCTTGAGCCGGTAGGCCAGCCGTCCCAGCCAGGTGCCGTAGATCACGTCTTCGACTTCTTTGCGGTTGAGGATCAACAGGCGCAGCAGATCGGTCAAATGCGGCGTGCTCCAGTCACCTGCAATGTAACTTTCGGCAAAGCCGATATCGCCAGAGCGCAGGGCGGCACCGCACACCGTCCAATTGTGCAGGTACAAGCTGGCCATGGGCGCACCGCCCGAGCCGAATCGCTGTACGCCCCCGCCGGGCAGTTGCAGCGTGAGCGTACCGTGCTTCAGGCGGGACAGTAGTTTCATGGCGCTGCGCGCAGCGGCGGGTGCGTCGGCGGGCAGCGGCTGCGTCTTGCCGGCCTGGCCGGGTGATGCGGCGCAGTTGTTGGAGTCGGCGGATGAGGGCGTTGAGTTCATCGGGTCACAAAGAGAGTGGGGGGCTGGGGTTTGGAGATGAAAGGCACGTGCTTTCGCCAGAGCTTGAAGGCTTGCCAATGGATGCGGGCCAGCACACCGAAGGTCATGGCCGGATAGCCCCAGAAGGCTTTGCGCAGACTGGCCACGTTGATGGTTTGCAGCGAACCCGCCACGCTGGTTTGCAGCAAGGGTCCGGTGGCGTCGTCATGGTCAATGCGGGCCACGGTTTTTTCAATGTTGTCTCGCCGGGCGCGCATGAAGCGAAAGCGGTAACTGCCTTCGATACGGCAAAAGGGCGAGACGTGAAACACCTTGTCGGCGCGCAGTTCGTGGCCGTAACGTGGCGCGTCGAGCAAGTAGCAGTGACGCTCGCCAAAGGTGTTGTTCACCTCAACCACGATGGCCCGAAGTGTGCCGTCTGCGCGGTGGCAGTACCAAAAACTCACGGGCTTGAAGGTGTAACCCAGCACGCGCGGGTAGGTGTGCAGCCAGACTTCGCCTTGCGCATCGGCAATTCCTTCAGCCAGCAAAAGCGCGTCAAGCCAGGCCAGGCAATCGCTGCCGCCGTCACCGTGGTCGCTGTCATGAAAGCTCAAGAGCCCCCGGCGGTTGCGTGCCAGCGCAGAGCTGCCGCCTGTTTGCATGGCGCGCAGAGGCAGCATTAAAAAATAAGTCGGGTAACTGAAAGCGTGATGCGCAGGTTTGAGCCGCGTGTGCCGCACTTCGCCAAAGCCGATCAGGGCCTGGGCTGAAGCGACTGGCGTGCTTGCTGCGTTCATGCCTTGCGCCATTCGGTGTTGGCCAGTAAAGGCGGTGGCGCCACAAAAGCGGGTTCATTGAGGTCCACAATGAGTTCAGCCACCAGCAGGCCGGACTTCAGACCGTCTTCATGAAATCCGTAGCCCGTCCAGGCACCACAAAAATAAGTGTGCTGCTTGCCTTGCAAGGCCGGCAGGTCTTTTTGGGCGCGGATGGCGGCGCCGTCAAACACGGGGTGTGCGTAATCAAAGCTGCCCAGTATTTTTTCAGCAGCGATGGGTGTGACCGGGTTCAAGGAAACCACCACCGGTTGTTGAAAGGGCAACGGTTGCAGCAAATTCAGCAGGTAATGCAGACAAACCTGCGTGGACTCGCGACCGCTGTCGCTTGCGCGCTCATAGTTCCAGGCGGCCCAGGCCAGGGGGCGCGTTGGCAGCACCGAGGTGTCGGTGTGCAGCACGGCGCGGTTGGCTTGGTAAGCCACTGCACCCAGCAGCGCCCGTTCAGCAGCACTGGGCTGCGCCAGCAGGGCCAGCGCCCGGTCGCTGTGGGTGGCCAAAATCACTTTGTCGAATTCTTCCGTCCTGCATGCAGCGCCTTCGCCGCTGGTGATGCGAACGCCGCCTGCATGTCGCTCGATGGTTTGCACGGGTGTGGCCAGTCGCTTGTCTGTGATGCCGGCAATGATTTTGTCGACATAGTGGCGCGCGCCACCGGTCACGGTCCACCACTGGGGTCGATTGGCCACCTGGATCAGGCCGTGGTTGTGGCAAAAGCGGATCATGGTGGCCACTGGAAACTGCAGCATTTGATCGGTCGGGCAAGACCAGATGCAGCCCATCATGGGCAAAAAATACCAGTCCCTAAACTCGTCAGAAAACTTTTCCTGCAACAAAAATTCAGACAAGGGTTGCAGCATGGCCGCTTCTGCGCCCGATTTGGCCAGCGCCGAGGTGCGGCGGTTAAAGCGCAGGATGTCGATCAACATGCGCCAAAAGCGCCAGTTCAGCAAATTGCCCCTTTGCGCAAACACGCTGTTCAGGCTGGAGCCGCTCCACTCCATCGCCGATTTGCTGCCGGTCGCCGGTACTTTGACGGAAAACGACATCTCCGACTTGGCGGTGGCCACACCGAGCTCCTTGAACAGCTTAATCAGGTTCGGGTAGGTGCGCTCGTTGAAGACCAAAAAACCGGTGTCTACGCCGTGTGTCACCGTGCCGGCAGCGCCGGGCAAGCTGACATCCACTGTGTGGGTATGCCCGCCAAAGTAGTCGCCGGCCTCAAACAAGGTGACTTCGGCTTCGCCGGCCAGCCGGTGCGCTGCCGCCAAACCGGAAATGCCGGAGCCGACGATGGCGATCCGCAGCCTGTTGGCGCTAGGGGCGGGATGACTGGAGTGCGTCATGACTGTCCGGCTCTGTGGCTGTGTGAAAAATGGCGATGGCAGGTGGGAGCCTGGCGGGCGTGAGCGACGTGGGTGGCGAACCACTCAGTATGATTATGACTGATGAGTTTTACTTCGCTGCGAGCATGCTTTCCAGGGCTTTGATGAAGCGCGGGTCCTTGGGGTCTACGGTGGAGTTGAAACTACTGACCTTGTTGCCATCACGGCTGACGATGTACTTGTAGAAATTCCAGCGGGCCGGGGTGCTGCTGGCCGCGGCCAATTGCTTGAACAGCGGGTTGGCGCCGCTGCCGGAGACCCTAGACTTGACGAACATGGGAAATTTCACGTTGAAGGTGTTCTCGCAAAAGTCGGCAATTTCCTTGTTGCTGCCTTTTTCCTGGGAAAAATCATTGGAAGGGAAGCCCAAAACGACCAGGCCGCGGTCTTTGTATTTAGCAGACAAGGCCTCCAGTCCTTCGTACTGGGGCGTGAAACCGCAAAAACTGGCTGTGTTGACCACAATCAGCACCTTGCCGGCGTACTGGCATAGTTCCTGGGGCTTTTCATCTTGCAAGCGCAAAAAAGTGTGCTGCAGCATGGCAGGGCAGGCGAGCTGGGCCTGGGGGCTGCTTTGCGCGCTGGCCTTGCCGGCCAAAGTCATCGCAAGCAGGGTGCTTAACAAAATGGGAAGGATGTTGAAGTGGCGGATAAAAAAATCATGGGGAAGCATATTGACGCTCAGGTTGACGCCGCAGCGCAGCATTAAAAGACATATTTCGTTCACTATAAAGCGCTTTGGTAGGATGCCAGGGGCTACGGTCTTTTAAAGGCCGTCAAGCTGTAACGGGCATGCCCCGGCCTGGCCACAACCGCCGTCTTCAAAGCTTAAAATGAGCAAGCATTCACCCGCTGCATGAGGAAATCAGATGCTTTACCCGGAATTGTTTAAACAACTCGAAGCCGTCCGTTGGGACATGGACAAGGATATCCCCTGGGCCAGCTTTGACGCGTCCAAACTCTCCGAAGAGCAGGCGCAAACCATCAAGATGAACGCCATCACCGAGTGGGCAGCCTTGCCGGCCACCGAGATGTTTTTGCGCGACAACCGCGATGACAGCGATTTTTCGGCCTTCATGTCGATCTGGTTTTTTGAAGAGCAAAAACACTCGCTGGTATTGATGGAGTACCTGCGGCGCTTTAGGCCCGATCTGGTGCCCACCGAGGCCGAGCTGCATGAAGTGCGCTTCGAGTTCGAGCCCGCGCCCGCGCTGGAAACTCTGATGCTGCATTTTTGTGGCGAGATCCGCCTGAACCACTGGTACCGCCGCGCCAGCGAATGGCACAGCGAGCCCGTCATCAAGCAAATCTACACCCAGCTCAGCCAGGACGAGGCGCGCCACGGCGGCGCTTACCTGCGTTACATGAAGCGCGCGATCCACAAATTCGGTGACGAGGCCTTGGCAGCCTTCAGCAAGGTCGGCGTGTTAATGGCCAGCGCCCGCCGCACCGCGCAAGCCCTGCACCCGACCAATCTGCATGTGAACAAGGCTTTGTTTCCACGGGACACCGTCCAATCGCGCCTGCCAGACCCGCTTTGGCTGGAACATTGGCTGGACACTCAGATCAAGTTTGATGCCGTCTGGGAAAGCAAAGTTGTCGAGCGCATCCTGCACAACATGAGCTTGTTGATGGAGCAGAGTTTCAAGACCGTGCAAGAACTCAATCGTTACCGCAAAGAGCTCAGCCGGAGCATGGCAGCTGCCGGCGATACGGCGCCGGTGGCCAGCTAAGCGCTGACCTGCGAGCTCTCAAAAAGCCCCGGGAGCCGGGGCTTTTTTCGTCAAATGCCGCGCTGCCTGTCCAGGTGGAACTGCAGCACAAAGTCACCGAAGTTGCCGACGTCCAGTGCGGCGCGAACTTCGCTCATCAGATTCAAGTAATAGTGCAGGTTGTGGATGCTATTGAGCATGGGCCCCAGCATCTCACCGCAGCGGTCCAGGTGGTGCAAGTAGGCGCGTGAAAAATTCCGGCAGGTGTAGCAGCTACAGGTGGCGTCCACCGGCTGCTCGTCCGCCTTGTAGCGGGCGTTGCGGATTTTCAGGTCGCCAAAGCGCGTGAACATGTGGCCGTTACGCGCATTGCGCGTGGGCATCACGCAGTCAAACATGTCGACGCCGGCGCCCACGCCCTCGACCAGGTCTTCCGGCGTGCCCACACCCATCAGGTAGCGCGGCTTGCCGGCCGGCAGGCGGTGCGGCGTATGCGCCATGATGCGCTGCATTTCTTCTTTGGGCTCGCCGACACTGACGCCGCCAATCGCGTAACCGGGCAAATCGAGTTCGACCAGCGCGTCCAGCGATTCCTGCCGCAGGTTCTCAAACATGCCGCCCTGCACGATGCCAAAGAGTGCGTTCGGGTTTTCAAGCCGGCCGAATTCGCTGACGCAGCGGCTGGCCCAGCGCAGGCTGAGCTCCATTGACTGGCGCGCTTCGCTTTCGGTGGTGATGTGGCCCTTGGTGTCGTAGGGCGTGCATTCGTCGAACTGCATGACGATGTCGCTGTTAAGAACAGTCTGAATCTGCATCGAGATCTCGGGCGTCAAAAACAATTTGTCGCCATTGACCGGCGAGGCGAACTTCACGCCTTCTTCGGAGATCTTGCGCATCTCACCCAGCGACCAGACCTGAAAGCCGCCGCTGTCGGTGAGGATGGGTTTGTTCCAGCTTTCAAAGCGGTGCAGGCCGCCGAACTGCTGCATCACGTCCAGGCCCGGGCGCATCCACAAATGAAAGGTGTTGCCCAAAATGATTTGCGCGCCCATCTCGTGCAGCGACTGCGGCATCACGCCCTTGACGGTGCCGTAAGTGCCCACCGGCATGAAGATGGGGGTTTGCACCACACCGTGGTTCAGCGTCAGCGTGCCACGGCGCGCGAACGAGCCCGGGTAGGCGCCGTCGGCGGGGTCGGTTTTCAGGACTTCAAAATTAAGCATGGCTGGATTGTCTCAGTCGGGGTGGCGGTGGTTCAGGCGCTGCGACGTTCGAGCAGCATGGCGTCGCCGTAGCTGAAAAAGCGGTACTGCGCGCTGATGGCGTGGCGGTACAGCGCCATGATGTGCGCATGGCCTGCGAAGGCGCTGACCAGCATCATCAAGGTGCTTTTGGGTAAATGGAAATTGGTGAGCAGCAGGTCCACCACGCGAAAGCCGAAGCCCGGCGTGATGAAGATATTGGTGTCGTGGCAGTCGTCGCCAAAGTGCGCCTGCGACTCCAGCGCCCGCACGGTGGTGGTGCCCACGGCCACCACGCGCCCGCCGCGCGCGCGGCAATCGGCAACAGCCTGCAAGGTGGCGGCCGGCACCTCAAAGCGCTCGAAGTGCATCACGTGCTCGGCGAGGTTCTCGGTTTTGACCGGCTGAAAAGTGCCGGCGCCCACGTGCAGCGTGACGCTGGCCTGGGTCACGCCGTGGGCCGTCAGGCGCGCCAGCATGGCCTCATCAAAGTGCAGGGCAGCGGTCGGTGCGGCCACGGCGCCTGGGTGTTTGGCAAAGACGGTCTGGTAGCGCGCTTCGTCCTCGGCCGAGTCGGCGTGCGTGATGTAAGGCGGCAGCGGCACGTGGCCGTACGCCGCCATCAGCGCATACGGGTCAGCGCTCAGGG
This sequence comes from Comamonadaceae bacterium, assembly GCA_947505915.1. Next base: position 9,657 of record CANNNH010000011.1, on the reverse strand, counting down.
CAAAGTGGTACAGCGGGCCGTCGGCGTTCGGCCAGCGCCCGATCAGCGTGGCCGTGAAGCCGCCGTCCATCTGCAACACGGCGCCGGGCAACGGCTTTTTGCTGACTTTCATGTGCGCAGCGACTTCCAGGCCGGCGCCACCGGCCAGCACGCGCTCGATCAGCAGCTCAAGCCGACCACCACTGGTTTTCTGGCCATACAGCCTGGCCTTGACCACCTGGGTGTCGTTGAAAACCAGCAGGTCGCCGGGGTTGAGCAGCTCGGGTAACTCGGCAAAGCGGCGGTCGGCGGGCGTGGCCTGCCGGCCGTCCAGCAGGCGCGAGCCGCTGCGCTCGGCGGGCGGGTGCTGGGCGATCAGTTCGGGGGGCAGGTGGAAGTCAAAATCAGCCAGCGTGAAAACGCGCTGAGGCTCAAGAGGGGGAAGCAATGTCATGCGCTTGAGGGCCGGACGGGCCCGTTCCAAGTTGAGGGAAAAAGAAGGCGAGCCGCGATTTTGGCATGGCAGCGGCCCCGCCCGCAAAGGCACAATCGGCGCATGCCTGCCGTCCTGCCCCAAGCGCCTCCCGGCCCCAAGCCCAAGCCGGCGGAAAAATCGCAGGCGCAAAAACTGCTCGACAAGCTGGGTCTGTCGCGGCCGATCGACCTGGCGCTGCACCTGCCGCTGCGCTACGAGGACGAAACCCGCATCACCCGGCTGGTCGATGCGCGTGACGGCGACATGGTGCAGATCGAAGCCGAGGTGACGCATTGCGAAGTCACTTTCAAGCCGCGCCGGCAACTGCGCGTGAAAGTGGACGACGGCAGCGACAGCTGCGTGCTGCGCTTTCTCAACTTTTACCCGGCGCACCAAAAAACCCTCGCCGTGGGTGCACGGGTGCGTGTGCGCGGCGAGTTGCGTGGCGGTTTTTTGGCGCGCGAAATGGTGCATCCGAGCTTCAAGCTGGCCGGCGGCGAGTTGCCGGTTGGCCTGACGCCGGTGTACCCCACGGTGGCCGGCTTGCCGCAAACCTATTTGCGCCGCGCCGTGCAAAGCAGCCTGACGCGCGCCGACCTGACGGAAACGGTGGCGCCTGCGGCTTTGACGACTCTGCCTTCCGGGCCGCGGGCCCTGCTGGGCTTGCGGGAGGCGCTGCAGTTTTTGCACTATCCCACGCCCGACGTGGCGCTGGCCGCGCTGGAAGACCGCAGCCACCCGGCCTGGCAGCGGCTCAAAGCAGAGGAGTTGCTGGCGCAGCAGCTCTCGCAGCTGGAGGCCAGGCGCATACGTGCGGCCATGCGCGCGCCGGCGCTGCATGCCGCGGGGCCTCAGGGTTCAGGCAACTCGCTGCACGCCCAGTTGTGCCAGGCCCTGCCTTTTGCGCTGACCGCCGCGCAAGAGCGCGTGGGCCATGAGATTGATGCCGACCTGCAAAAAAGCCTGCCCATGCACCGACTTTTGCAAGGTGATGTGGGTTCGGGCAAGACCGTGGTGGCGGCGCTGGCGGCGGCGCGCTGCATGGATGCCGGCTGGCAATGCGCGCTGATGGCGCCCACCGAAATTCTGGCTGAGCAGCACTTTCGCAAACTCATCAGCTGGCTCGAGCCCCTAGGCATACAAACCGCTTGGTTGACCGGCAGCCAGAAAGTCAAAGAGCGGCGCGAGGCGCTGGCCATGATCGAAAGCGGCGCGGCCGCCCTGGTGGTCGGCACGCACGCGGTGATCCAGGACAAGGTGCGCTTCAACAACCTGGCGCTGGCCATCATCGACGAGCAGCACCGCTTTGGCGTGGCGCAGCGACTGGCGCTGCGCAGCAAGATGACGGCCGGCGGGCAGGAGCCGCATCTTTTGATGATGACGGCCACACCGATTCCGCGCACGCTGGCCATGAGTTACTACGCCGACCTGGATGTGTCGACCATCGACGAGTTGCCGCCCGGGCGCACGCCTGTGGTCACCAAGGTGATCAGCGAGAGCCGGCGCGACGAGGTGATTGAGCGCATCCGCAGCCAGTTGGCCGAAGGCCGGCAGGTCTACTGGGTCTGCCCGCTGATCGAAGAAAGCGAAGCAGTCGACCTGACCAACGCCACCGAAACGCACGAAGCGCTGACCGTAGCGCTGCCCGGCACGGCGGTTGGTCTGCTGCATTCGCGCATGCCGCCGGCCGACAAAAAAGCCGTGATGGCGCAGTTCAATGCGGGCGAGCTGGGTGTGCTGGTCAGCACCACGGTGATCGAGGTCGGTGTGGACGTGCCCAATGCCTCGCTGATGGTGATTGAGCATGCCGAGCGCTTCGGGCTGAGCCAGTTGCACCAGCTGCGCGGCCGGGTGGGCCGCGGCGCGGCGGCTTCTGCCTGCGTGCTGCTTTATTCCACAGGGGACGGCCCGCGCCTGGGTGAGACGGCACGCGCCCGTCTTAAGGCCATGGCCCAGACGCAAGACGGCTTTGAGATCGCCAGGCGCGACTTGGAGATTCGCGGACCCGGCGAATTTTTAGGCGCGCGGCAGTCGGGCGCGCCCTTGCTGCGCTTTGCCGACCTGGCGACAGACGCCGAGCTGCTGGCCTGGGCGCGTGAAAGCGCGCCGCTGATGCTGGACCGGCACAACGCGCTGGCGCAGCGCCATATCTTGCGCTGGCTGGGCGGCAAAGCCGACTACCTGAAGGCCTGAGCGACAAAGCAGGACAATCAGCGCATGACCCTCACCGAACTCAAATACATCGTGGCCGTGGCCCGCGAGAAGCACTTCGGCCGCGGCGCCGAGGCCTGCCATGTGTCGCAGCCGACCCTGAGCGTGGCGATCAAGAAGCTCGAGGAAGAGCTGCAGGTCAAATTGTTCGAGCGCAACGCCAACGAGATCACCGTCACGCCGCTGGGGCTGGAGATCGTTCGCCAGGCCCAAAGCGTGCTGGAGCAGGCCGACAGCATCCGCGAAATCGCCAAGCGCGGCAAAGACCCGCTGGCCGGCGCGCTGCGCCTGGGCATCATCTACACCATCGGCCCCTACCTGCTGCCCGACCTGGTGCGCCAGAACATCACACTCAGCCCGCAAATGCCGCTGATGCTGCAAGAGAACTTCACCGTCAAGCTGCTCGAGGAGCTGCGCACCGGCGAGATCGACTGCGCCATCCTGGCCGAGCCTTTTCCGGACACTAACCTGGCGATTGCGCCGCTCTACGACGAACCTTTTGTCGCCGCCATACCCAGCGATCACCCGCTGGCTGCGCGCAGCAGCATCACGGCCGAAGAGCTCAAGCAGCAAACCATGCTCTTGCTGGGCAACGGCCATTGCTTTCGCGACCATGTGCTGGAGGTCTGTCCCGAATTCGCGCGTTTTTCCAGCAACACCGAAGGCATCAGCAAAAGCTTTGAGGGCTCATCGCTGGAGACCATCAAGCACATGGTGGCCGCCGGCATGGGCGTGACGCTGGTGCCGCGCCTGAGCGTGCCCAAGGGCGAACTGGCGGCTTTGGGCAGTCCTGCTAAAGCGCGTAAAGGGGCCAAGGCTGTGACCACCAAAGGCGCGCCACCGGACGAACCCTCTTTCATCCGCTACCTGCCTTTTGAGGGCCATGTGCCCACGCGCCGTGTGGTGCTGGCCTGGCGCCGCAGTTTCACGCGTTACGAAGCCATTGCGGCGCTGCGCAATGCGATTTATGCCTGCGAATTGCCGGGCGTCGCGCGGCTGTCCTGAGCGCAGTACGAGCCGCCTTCAAGTCCCTCACCGCCCCATGTCGTCTGAGTTGCCCGCTACCCCGTCACCCGGCAAGCTCGCCCTGTACTTGCAGTTGATCCGCTGGGACCGGCCGGCTGGCTGGCTGCTGCTGCTGTGGCCCACGCTGTCGGCCCTGTGGATTGCCGCCGGTGGCTTTCCGGGCTGGCATTTGTTGACGGTGTTCACGCTGGGTACCATCCTCATGCGCAGCGCCGGCTGCTGTGTCAATGACGTGGCCGACCGTGACTTTGACCGCCATGTCAAACGCACCGCCGGCCGGCCGGTGACGCGCGGTGCTGTTTCCGTCAAAGAGGCACTGCTGCTGGGCGCAGCGCTGGCACTCGCTGCTTTTGCTTTGGTGCTGACCACCCAGCGCACAGCCGTGCTGTGGTCCTTTGCCGCATTGGGTGTGGCCGTCGTCTACCCCTACGCCAAACGCTATGTCGCCATGCCGCAAGCGGTGCTGGGCGTGGCTTTCAGCTTTGGTATCCCGATGGCTTTTGCGGCGGTGCAAGGCCAGGTGCCGGCGCTGGCCTGGGTGCTGCTGCTGGGCAATCTATTCTGGGTGCTGGCCTATGACACCGAGTACGCCATGGTCGACCGTGATGACGACCTGAAAATCGGCATCAAAACCTCGGCCATCACCTTGGGACGTTTTGACATCGCGGCCATCATGCTCTGCTACGGGCTGTACCTGACGATCTGGACGCTGGCCTTGTGGCCGCAATCTTCCCATGTTTTTTATGGCGCTGCACTGGCCGTGGCAGCCGCGCAGGCCTTGTGGCACGGCTGGCTGATCCGCGACCGCCAGCGCGAGCCCTGCTTTAAGGCCTTTCGCTTGAACCACTGGTTGGGTTTCGCTGTCTTTGCGGGTGTGACCTTGTCTTACGGGCCGATTTTCCAGGGCTGAAGAACGGCCGTTGTCAGACGAAAAAAAGCCCGCTGTGAGCGGGCTTTTTTTCATCGCACTGAAGTCTCAGGCGGCGGGTTTAGCGGCCTTGGCTTTTTTGGCCTTCTTGGCTTTTTTAGCTTTCTTGGCTTTGGCTGGTGCTGCTTTGTCTGCCGGGGCAGCTGCGGGCGCAGCAGCTGGTGCGGCTGGCGCAACGGCCGGTGCCTGGGCAGAAGCTGGTGTGGAAGTTACGGCAAGGGGCAGGGCCAGAGCTGCAGAAGCGAAGAGGCTGAGAATTTTTTTCATATATTTTTCAGATGGGGAAAGAGGTGATGGATGCTTGATTACTGTAACCGAATGCTTTCAGGCCGCGCCGAACTCGGCTCCCAGCTCTGAAGCGCGCTGACGGGCTGCTTGCATGGCGGCCTTGAACTGCGGCTTGAGGCCGCTGGCCTGCATGGCGGAGAGGGCTGCATAAGTGGTTCCGCCCTTGGAGGTGACGCGCTCGCGCAGCGTCGCCAGCGGCTCGCCGGAGGCTTGCGCCAGCGCCGAGGCACCGACAAAGGTGGCCAGTGCCAGCTGCCGGGCCTGGGCTGCATCCAGCCCCATCTCGACACCGGCTTCGACCATGGCTTCCATGAAATAAAACACATAGGCCGGGCCTGAGCCCGACAGGGCCGTGACTGCGTCAAGTTGCTCTTCCTGCGCCAGCCACAGGTGATCGCCCGTGGTTTGCACCACGGCTTCGACGATCAATCGGTCGGCTGCCGTGACGGCCGGCCGCGCCAGCAGCGCGGTCATGCCCAGGCCGATCAGTGCGGGTGTGTTGGGCATGGCCCGCACCACGCGCTCGCTGCCCAGCCAGCGCGCAATGCTGTCTGAGCGGATGCCGGCCGCTACGCTCAGGTGCAGCGCACCTGGCGTGTGCGTGCGCACCTCGGCGGCGGCCTGACTGAAGACCTGTGGCTTGACCGCCCACACCACCAGGGCGGCGCTGCCCAGGCTGGCATGTGCGCCGGCCATCACGCGCACGCCGAATTGGGACTGCAGTTTGGTAGCCTGGTCGGCGAAGGGCTCGACCACCTGAATCTGCTCTGGCGCCAGGCCGCGTTTGATCAAGCCGCCAATGATGGCGCTGGCCATGTTGCCGCCGCCGATGAAGGCAATCTGGAGGGCGCTGATGTCGTGGCTGGGCTGGCTCATGGGATCCTTTGATGTCGCAGGGGCAGGTTCAAATTGTCGCCGACACGTTCAAGGCAGTACGGTTTGGCGCACCGCATGCTCCCACTTGGCCATCAGACTGCCGGCCTGGTCCCGGCTCATGGCCGGTAAGAAACTGTGTTCGGCGCGCCACATGGCAGAGAGCTCACTGGTGCTCTTGTACAAGCCACTGGAGAGGCCAGCCAGGTAGGCGGCGCCCAGCGCTGTGGTTTCAGTCACGGCCGGCCGCACCACCGCAATCCCCAGCAGATCGGCCTGGAACTGCATCAGTAAATCATTGACGCAGGCGCCGCCGTCAACCCGCAACTCAGTCACAGGCGCTGCACCGGCCGCTATGGCGTCGCGACTCATGGCCAGCAAGAGAGCCGTACTTTGGTAGGCAATACTTTCAAGCGCTGCGCGCGCGATATGGGCCAGCGTGCTGCCGCGCGTCAGGCCGGTGATGCTGCCGCGGGCATCGGGTTGCCAGTAGGGGGCCCCCAGACCCGTGAAGGCCGGCACCAACATCACGCCGCCGGCATCGGGCACGCTTTGCGCCAGCGCTTCGACTTCGCTGCTGCTGCGTATGGCACCCAGTCCATCGCGCAGCCACTGCACCACCGCGCCACCCACAAACACGCTGCCTTCCAGGGCAAATTGCGGCTTACCGCTGGTCTGCGCCGCGCTGGTGGTCAGCAGGCCGTTGTGCGATGTCTGAAAGGTGCTGCCTGTGTGCATCAGCATGAAGCAGCCGGTGCCGTAAGTGTTCTTTGCCATGCCGGCTGAAAAACAGGCCTGGCCGAAAAGCGCGCTTTGCTGGTCGCCCGCCACGCCGCCAATTGGCACTGCTGAACCCAGCAGTTCGGGCGCGGTCTGGCCGTACTGCGCGCTCGAAGGCTGCACGGCGGGCATCAGGCTGGCCGGAATGTCTAGCAGCGCCATCAACTCGGCGTCCCAGGTGTTGCTGTGCACGTTAAAGAGCATGGTGCGCGAGGCATTGCTCACATCGGTGGCGTGAACGGCGCCGCCTGTGAGCTGCCACAGCAGCCAGCTGTCGATGGTGCCAAAAGCCAGTTCGCCACGCTCGGCTTGTTGACGCGCCCCTGGCACGTTATCGAGCAGCCATTTGAGTTTGCTGCCTGAAAAATAGGCGTCGATCAGCAAGCCGGTTTTTTGCTGAATCAAAGCGGCCCGGCCGTCAGCGCGCAAGGCTGCGCAAGTGTTTTCCGCGCGCCGGTCTTGCCAGACGATGGCGTGGTGCACCGGCAGGCCGGTGCGGCGGTTCCACAGCACCGTGGTCTCGCGCTGGTTGGTGATGCCGATGGCGTGGATGTCGCGTGCCTGCAGACCGGCCTGGGCCAGGGCTTGGCGGGCCGTTGCCAATTGGTCCTGCCAGATCACCATCGGATCGTGCTCGACCCAGCCGGGCTGCGGAAAAATCTGCGGCAGCTCCTGCTGCGCCATGGCCACGATGCGGCCCTGGACATCAAACACGATGCTGCGCGAGCTGGAAGTGCCTTGGTCGAGTGCGAGCAGGTAAGTCATGGCAATGGCGGTTTAAAAAAGTGTCAGCTTAGCGTGAAATTCAACATTGCTAAGCAAGGCGGCCCGCGCGTGGAAAATAGGGGCATGACCCTTGCGCCTCCCCCAAATTTGCCGCCCACCCTGCCGCTGACCTGCCGGCGGGCTGATTTGCTGGCGCGTTTGGCTGAACCTCACACCTATGACCTGGCGGTGATCGGTGGCGGCGCCACCGGTCTGGGTGTGGCACTGGAGGCTGCTGCGCAGGGGCACTCGGTGGTCTTGCTGGAGTCTCACGACTTTGCCAAAGGTACATCCTCACGCGCTACGAAGCTGGTGCACGGCGGCGTGCGCTACCTGGCCCAAGGAAATTTGTCGCTGGTGCGCGAAGCACTGCACGAGCGGGCGGTGCTGCTGAAAATCGCACCGCACATCGCCCGGCCCCTGGCGTTTGTCATGCCTTCCTATCAATTTTGGGAAGCGCCTTTTTATGGCTTGGGCTTGAAGATGTACGACCTGCTGGCCGGTGCTGCCGGCTTGGGGCGTACAGAGTTTTTAAGCCGTGCGCAAACACTTGACTTAATACCTGGCGCACAGCCCCAAGGCCTTAAGGGCGGCGTCAAATACTGGGACGGTCAATTTGACGATGCGCGGCTGGCGCTGGCGCTGGCCAGAACGGCGGCGCTCAAGGGAGCGCTCCTGGTCAACTACTGCCCGGTGACAGGCTTGATTCACGAGGGCGGGCAACTGGCCGGGCTGCATGCGCGCGACCAGGAAAGCGGACGCACATTCGAGATCCGGGCGCGCTGCATCGTCAATGCTGCGGGTGTCTGGGTGGACCAGTTGCGCCAACTCGACGCCCAGGCGGCCGGCTCGACGGCCACGCCCATGGTGGCGCCCAGCCAGGGCGTGCATCTGGTGGTCGACCAGTCCTTCTGGCCGGGCGATAACGCCTTGCTGGTGCCTAAAACGCAAGACGGGCGGGTGTTGTTTGCCGTGCCCTGGCTGGGCAAGCTTATTTTGGGCACTACCGACACGCCGCGCGGGGACCTGGCCAGAGAACCGCTAGCCTTTCAAGAAGAGGTCGACTTTATATTGCGCGAATCAGCGCGCTATCTGCGCCGTGCCCCGCAGGCCGCTGACGTGCGCAGTGTGTGGGTCGGGCTGCGTCCGCTGGTGCGTCCGCTGCAATCGGGCGACGGCAGTACGCAGGGCCTGTCGCGGGAGCACACCGTTCTGGTCAGCCAGAGCGGCCTGGTCACAGTGACGGGCGGCAAATGGACAACCTACCGCGCGATGGCAGCGGATGTGCTGGCGCATTGCCAGCAAGCCGGCCGGTTGCCGGCAGGCGCGCCATCGCCAACGGCCAGCCTGCCATTGGTCGGCGCGCAGACCGGCGCGCACAGCCTGACCCAAGCCCCCGGTTTGCATAGCTACGGCAGCGAAGCCGCTTACGTGCAAAGTCTGCCCGGTGCAGACCGCTGGCTGTGCCCTGGCCTGTCGCAGGCCATGGTGCGGTTTGCCGCACGCCATGAATACGCCCGCACGGTCGAGGACGCGCTGGCCAGGCGTTCGCGCCTGCTCTTTCTGGATGCCCGCCTGGCCGAATCCTTGGCGGACGACGTGGCTGGCGTTTTGCAGGAAGAAACGGGCGCAGACCCGTGCCTTGCGGAATTTTTGGCGATCAGCCGCCAATACCAGTCGCTGACCGCCTGAGGTCAGCTGCCGCACAAGCGGACGCCCAGTGTTGCAAAAACGAAACACAATGCCGCACTGGCGGGAAGCCCCTGACTTTTTGAAGTCGGCGGCAACCGCGCCTTTTCGTGCGGCATAGGAAATTTTTTTAGCCGGTCGTTGACGCAGGCTGAAAATGGGGTCATAATCGAGGGCTTCGCTTCAAAAAAGCGTGGACTTCTGCCCAGCGGAAGCAATGCAAGTGGTTTGTATTGTGGACGACGGGCCCAAGACTGACTGGCTGAAGGCTGAGCTCAATTTAATTTGGGCACGCTTGAAACCGGTGCAAGTTGGGACTAATTTAAATGATTCAAACGCAATCCAAACTCGATGTTGCTGACAACACGGGTGCCAAATCCGTGATGTGCATCAAAGTGCTGGGCGGCTCCAAGCGCCGCTATGCCAGCGTTGGTGACGTCATCAAGGTGAGCATCAAAGAAGCCGCTCCACGTGGCCGCGTCAAAAAAGGCGAGGTTTACAGTGCCGTGGTCGTTCGCACCGCCAAGGGCATTCGCCGTGGCGATGGCTCACTCGTCAAATTCGACGGCAACGCAGCAGTGTTGCTCAACGCCAAGCTGGAGCCTATCGGCACCCGCATCTTCGGACCAGTGACCCGCGAACT
>CANNNH010000010.1 GCA_947505915.1 Comamonadaceae bacterium | reverse complement strand
TGGCACGGCTCCCGACTGCGCAATGGTCAAACTTGGGAATCAATCTCGCCTTTTGCAAATGAAGGCGCTGGAGCCTCTGGACGGCTATCTTGCCAAATGGGCCGGTCAGCAAGACATTTCTGCCAACCTCTGGAAGATGCATCGGGCAACCGATGGGAAAAGCTACTACATGCCTCTTCAGTATGTAGTGCTCTATCTCTATTACCGGACCGATCTGCTGTCCAGCGCGGGTGTGCAGCCGCCCAAGACTTTTGACGACTTTTTGAAGGTAAGTCAATCCGTCAATAAGGGTGATGTTTCGGCCTTCGGCATGCGTGGCGGAGCTGGGGGACACGACCACTGGGGCAGCTTCGTGCTGGGTGGCGGTGCAAACTTTGACAAGGGCGGGATGGTGACGGCCAAAGCGCTGGCTGCGAATCGCTGGTTTGTCGAACTTGGTACCAAGCACAAGGTTTTCCCCGCCTCGGCACCCACCGACGGCTTTAGGCAGATCGTTGACAACTTCAAGGCTGGGCGTACCGCAATGACGATCCACCACATCGGGTCAGCCAACGAAATGGTTCAGGCACTCGGCGACAAAGTCTCCGCGGTACCGGTCCCGGCAGGCCCAGATGGCAAGGGCTGGACATCATTTGGTGATGAATCCAACGCGGTGTTTGCCAGCAGCAAGGCCAAAGATGCAGCTTTCAAATGGTGTGCTTTTCTCTCGACGGGGGAAAACAACGTGGCATTTAACGCGTTCACTGGCCAGTTGAGCGTGACAAACAGTGGAGCGGCCAAGTGGACGCTACATCCCAAGCGCTTTGTCGACGCAACCGCTAATTCGACCGCATTCATGGACGTGCTTCCAAACGATACCAAGACCGCAGATTTCACCCGTACAGTCTGGCCCCAAAACATGCAGCGGGCACTGCTAGGGCAGATCACGCCAGACGCGATGATGCAAGGTTTCGAAAAGCACTTTCACGGCTGAGCCTCGCCAGGACCGCTTTCAGACCCTGCCTTGCACTTCGGTGTAAGCAGGGCCTGATTGACCCATCAAGGATCTCATGAACCGCCCTATCGAACCACTGCTCTTTCTTCTTCCCGCCCTGCTGGTGACCGCCGCAGTAGTCTTGTTTCCCGCACTGCAAACCGTCTGGCTGGGTTTGCACCACTATATTTTGTTCGACCCGGACAACAGGTCTTTTGTCGGTCTGAATAATTTCGTAGCCATTTTGCGTGATGAATTGTTCTGGATTTCGCTCAGTAACTCGATCATCTGGGTCGTTTCAGCGGTTGGCTTCCAGTTTTTACTGGGCCTGGTGACTGCCTTGTTGCTCAACCAGACCTTTGCTGGACGTAGCTTTGCAAGAGCCTTGGTGGTCATTCCTTGGGCTCTTCCCAGCGTGATCATTGGTCTGATGTGGACGTGGATGTACGACCTGAACCTGGGAGTTATCAACGACTTGCTCCTGCGTTCGGGCCTCATCCAAACGCCGGTAGCTTGGTTGTCGCAACCTTCAACCGCTTTGGGTGCCGTTGTTCTGGCGCTGATCTGGCAAGGGTTTCCCTTCTTTACCGTGATGATCCTGGCAGGGCTGCAGACCATTCCCGCTGAGCAATACGAGGCGGCCGAAATGGATGGGGCCACTCGGTGGCAAAGCCTGCGCTACATCACCTTGCCCGCCTTGCGCGATGTCATCGCTACGGCCCTTTTATTACGCATCATCTGGGTCGCGAACTCGCTGGATGTCATCTTGGTGATGACAGGCGGCGGCCCGGGGTTCAGCACCCACACGCTGCCCTTGTATGCGTTTCTTAAAGCTTATTCAAGCATGGACTTCGGCTATGCGTCGGCTCTGTCTCTGGTGCTCACGTTGCTGCTTTTGTTGGCCGTAGCTGTATATGTCCGGCGCATCGCCAGGGAGGTATTTCGATGATTGATCGCCGGACGCGTCTGCGTCGACTCCTCGAAATTGAGCTGCCAATTTTGTTCATTCTGATGTTTGCTCTGGCCCCCTACCTGTGGATGGTGCTGACTTCGGTCAAACCTAATGAAGCCATTTCAATATTTCCCGTTCAGTACCTCCCTGAGCGAGTCACGTTAGAGCACTACAGCGTGCTCCTCGCAAAAACAAGCTTTGTTGCAAATCTCGGACATAGCCTGCTGATTTCCATCGGGGCAGTGGCGCTTGGTCTTGGGGTCAGCGTACCAGCAGCCTACGCTTTTTCACGCTATCGCTTTCGCGGCCGTAAGGCGGCATTGGTACTTTTTCTCGTCATCAACATGGTTCCGGTCGTCCTGCTCATCATTCCCTTATTCGTTTTGATGCGGAGTTTTGGATTGCTGGACACCCACTTGGGCATCGTGATGGGACATGCAACTTTTGCCATTCCGTTTTCGGTTTGGATGATGACCAGTTATTTCAACGCCTTGCCGATTGAGTTAGACGAAGCGGCCTTGGTTGACGGCGCTACCCGCCTTCAGACGATCCGCCACGTAGTACTTCCACTGGCCATGCCCGGCATCGTCACCACGGGCATCTACATCTTCGTGAACTCCTGGAACGAATACCTGTTCGCGATGATGTTGTCCGGTCAGTCAGTCAAGACCGTCACCGTCGCACTGCAGTCCTTCATTGGCGAGTTCACTGTTCAATGGGGCTTGCTGACGGCGGCAGGGACTCTGATCGCTATACCCGTTACTGTCCTTTTTCTAATCATTCAACGTCGCCTGGTCGGTGGACTAACTGCAGGTGCCGTCAAATCATGAACAATCAAATTGGAATAATTTCTATGTTTTATGCCCGTCCCTTCGTGGGCGAGCATTTGCATCTTTTCAAGCGCATGAAAAAGTCTGGCATGGACTTTGTTGAATTGCTCGTCCCTGAGAAGGGTGAGCTCGACCTGAGCGCAACCCGACTAGCCTTGGATGAGGCTCAGTTGAGCGTAATTCTGGCCGCCCGAGTCAATCTAAGCCGTGACTTGGCCAGCGACGACCCGATTTCTCACCTTGCCGGCGTACGCTATCTTGAATACTGTGCTGAAGTCGCAGTGGCGCTCGGGGCAACTCTGGTCGGCGGACCTTTGTACGGTGCACCGTTGGTTTTTGCTGGGCGTGCACCTGCGCCCGTAGCTGAAGCGGACCGCTTGGCTCGGGTAGACCGGGTTGTGTCGGGATTGCGCACGGCTGGCAGCAGAGCCGACAAACTCGGAGTGCGACTAGCGGTCGAGCCGCTGAACCGATTTGAGACCGATTTCGCGTCGACTACGCAGCAGGGACTCGACTTAGTCAGTCGAGTTGATTCTCCCGCTGTCGGTTTATTGCTAGACACTTTCCACATGAACATGGAAGAGGGTGATCTGGCCGAGGCAATTTTGCGTAGCGGCTCCCGGCTCTTCCACTTTCAGGCAAATGAAAACCACCGAGGATTTGTTGGCTCAGGTCACCTCGACTGGCCCGATATAGCGCGAGCCTTAGTCCGTGTCGGCTACCGCGGTCCGATCACGCTTGAGCCATTCCGGCGTCAAGAGCAGCGCCTTGGTGTGCCCTTAGCTCAGTGGCGTGCTCCGGTCGAAAACGAAGATCAGGCCCTGAGCGATAGCGCAGCGTATCTGCGCACCGCTCTGGCATTTGCGACACAGGGGGCCGCATGAAGCGAATTGCTTGGATCGGCTGTGGCAAGCATGCCAATGAGATGATTCTTCCACAGCTTAGCCGTGCAGGGCTGGAAGTGGTTCAACTTTGCGATATCCAGTCGGAGGCGCTCGCTTCCACGGCTCATCGCTTCGGGGTAGCCCACACAACACAAGACTGGCGTGATGTGTTGAACAATCCCGACCTTGACGCTATAGGGGTTGCCGCCGGTCCGCAGCAGCACGTGGAGATCGCCAAGGCTGCGGTCCAAAAAGGTTTACCGGTGTTTATAGAAAAGCCTCCCGCCGCCACGGCAAAAGACGCTGCAGAACTTGCGTCTTTATCGGAGCACTCTCGCGTCCCCGTAGTGATGGGCTTCATGAAGCGCTACTCCACAGCAAACCGAATGGCAATTCGCCTTGTGCATGCGCAGGAGTTTGGTGAGCCCGCTAGTTTTCTCGGTCATTACATGACCGCACCCAGCTATTTTGTTAAAGATGTGGACTACCAAGGCTTTTATCTTCATCACTGCGTGCATTACTTGGACCTTGTTCCGCATTTGATGGGCAAGCCCGTTTCCCTAGGGGTTCGACACCATGAGCTCAAGCCGGGAAAGCTGCTTTTGCATGTGGACTTCCTTTTTGAGGGTGGCGGGTTAGCCACCTTGGTCATGGGCACCCATCAATCTCGCGCTACGCCGATGGAGTGGTGGCAGGTCATGGGCGATCATCAACGCGTTGAAGTGCGCAACGTTCATGAAGTGCGTTACTACCGATCCCCCAAGTTCAAGGTGGACGATCCCGAGGCGACCTTGATCGACGGCGAAGATACCTTGATTTGGGAACCTAATTTGACGGTCGCGGCGAATGAAGACCACAAGGGCTATCTTGCGCTTCTACGCGACTTTGCTGCAGTGGTCGACGGACGGACGCCCATTAATGTGCCTGTCGCGCGAGACGGCGCACAGGCCATGCGGATGCTGGAAGCAATGATTCATTGCATCGACACGGGCAACCGTGTCAATTTTTAACTTCTCCGGAGAATTAGATGGCCAGCGTACAAATCAAAGGCGTCCAAAAGAATTTCGGCAGCGTCCAAATTCTGCATGGCATTGATTTCGACATTCCTGATGGTTCTTTTACGGTGTTGGTCGGACCCTCCGGCTGCGGCAAATCCACCCTGCTGCGAATGATTGCCGGTCTCGATGAAGTTTCAGCCGGCACCATTCAAATCAACGACCAAGTAGTCAATGATCTGCCGCCCAAAGCAAGAGACATCGCAATGGTGTTCCAGAGCTACGCCCTGTACCCGCATATGACGGTGCGCGAGAACATGGGCTTCTCGCTCACACTGGCGAAAGTAGACGCCGCCGCGCGTGAGCAGAGGGTGGAGGAGGCGGCCAAAATCCTCAACCTCGATGCTCTGCTGGACCGCTACCCCAAACAACTCTCGGGTGGGCAGCGCCAGCGCGTTGCGATGGGGCGTGCCATGGTACGAAAGCCGCAAGTATTCTTGTTTGATGAGCCACTTTCTAATCTAGATGCCAAGTTGCGCGTGTCCATGCGAGCTGAAATCAAGGCCTTGCATCAGCGCCTTCAGACGACGTCGATCTATGTGACACATGACCAAATCGAAGCGTTGACTATGGCTGATCAGATTGTGGTCATGCATGACGGTCGTATTGAGCAGATCGGCACGCCCTTGGATTTATACGATCGACCTTGCAACCAGTTCGTCGCTGGGTTCATCGGGTCTCCAGCCATGAACATGCTGTCTGGACGACTACGATTAGGGGAAGGAACGCACGTTGAGTTAGACGATGGCGGCTCTTTAACGATTGAGCAGTTACACAGCGCGCAGTTGATCGATGGAATGTCAGTGGTGGTGGGAGTTCGGCCGGAGCATCTGTTGTTAGCTTCGCATGGAATTAACCTGCAGGTGTCAGTTGTAGAGCCAACAGGTGCTCAGACCCTTGTCACGGCTCGACTTGGAATGCGGGAGGTGGTGGTTGTTTTCCAGGATCGGCAACACATATTGCCTCGCGACCGGATTACAGTGGCGGCGCGCTTAGATCAAATCCACTTGTTTGATCCTGCTACCCAAATGAGGCTCATATAAACGCTGATCTTGTCCAGCGAAGACTCTGATCGCTCTTAGTGCGCCGACGATTAATTCGTGGCGTTTGGCTGGTTAGTGTTGGCGTTCCAACCCGAGAGATCAGGCCTTCATGTAAGTGCTGGCTCCACGACGCTCAGCAGAGCGTCCATTTGGAGGCTAATAGGTCAGACGTGAGGCCGGTGGCAGCAAGGTGTAAACAAATCCTTTACACTTCTTTTCATGATCGATTCGTTCAAGCACAAAGGACTTCAGGAGCTTTTTGAGAAAGGCACTAGCGCTAAGCTGCAAAAGGCCCTGGCGGAGCGGGCGCTTCGTCGACTCGATGCCATTGACATTGCCAAAACGCCAGAGGCTTTAAATATTCCGGGTTTTGATTTTCATGGACTGCAGGGCAAGCCAAAGCGCTACAGCGTGCATGTCAACGGTCCGTGGTGCATCACCTTTGAGTGGCAGGGTGAGAACGCCGTCAAGCTTGACTTTGAGAATTATCACTAGGAGTGAATGATGCGTAAACGTGTACCGACCCATCCCGGAGCCATACTTCGGGAAGATGTGTTGCCCAGCTTGCCGGGCATGTCTGTCAGCGCCTTCGCCCGTAACTTGGGCGTTTCCCGCCAGACTTTGCACTCGGTGCTGGCCGAACGTAGCGGCGTGTCAGCCGAGATGGCGCTGCGTCTGGGCACGCTCCTTGGCAATGGCGCACAACTCTGGCTGGACATGCAGACTAAGTTTGACTTGTGGCAAGCGGAGACCAAACTGCACGATGAACTGGGTCAGATGAAACGACTTGATTCCGTGGCGATAGCCTGATTTATAAACCGTACAAAAACCCCTTGACGCGGTATATCTCGTAGCGGTGACCTGCCCCCTGGCAGCCGTACCAACCTATATTCCTTAATCTTCAGCACCAAGGCACAGGGCTTGGCAAAGCGCTGCTCAAAGATGCGCTGCTGCACACGGCACAGCCGGCGGACATTGCCGGGATTCGTGCACTGCTTGGGCATGCTAAGGAAGAGCTTGCCAGGCAGTGTCAGCTCCATTGGGAGTTTGAACCCAGCCCATCGGATCCGTTTCACCTGTTTCTTTTGATGAAGGACATCAAGTGCTAGATTGGCTTGCCCATCCGAAAATTCGTCATTAAAGGACAACTAATGAAAAAAATTCTTCTTATGTGCGCTGTGTTGTGTACAGCCATGTCAGCCATCGCCGCTGACATGACGCCTGCAGGGCCGGCTGCGCCCAGTTGGAAAAGCCAAACCAGGCAACTCATTGAGGCAAAGAACTTTGATCAAGCCATCAATGTTCTTTTGCAGGCCGATGAAAAGCAGTCTGCCGACTGGCACAACCTGATGGGGTACAGCCTGCGCAAAAAAACACCGCCTAATTTGGTGGAGGCCGAAAAGCATTACCAGTCAGCGCTGGTCAAAGAACCTAAACACCGTGGGGCGCTTGAGTACTACGGTGAATTATTGCTTCTGAAAAATGATCTTGCGGGCGCTGAAACGATGCTCAGTCGATTGGACAAGGCATGTACTTTTGGCTGCGAGGAGTACCGCGATCTCAAAAAAAGTATCGCTCAATTTAAGTCCCGTAAATGAGTGTTGGCTGAAGCTTTTTAACCTCGAAAATTTGGGAAAGAGCTGCGGTGTCCTGAAGTGACCTCAACGACGTTACCCAATGCCGACCATCATCTAAGTCCAGCTGCAGCCGGGTCGTAGCAGGTCAGCAAAGCTGCGGGCAGCTGTGGGACTTGTTGCTTCAGGTGCTGGCGGATGCGGGGGGCGGCTTGCCATGGCGCCGTGCTGCCACTCCACACAGCGCGCTCAGGTAGGCGCGAGCCCGTGGGCTCGGCCCTCAGTACGACAACAGCGGGGTTGAGCCGCGCAAAGGCCAGCTCTGCCAACAGCCAGTCGCCTTGCTGCTGCAATTTGACAAGGCTGGCATTGCGCGAGTCGGGCGGGCTGTGGTCTGCGATGAGGCTCAACACCTGCTCGGCTGCCGGGCTGTCATTACTCAGTTGCTGCACCGTGCTGCAATCACGCCAGAGTTGGTTGTTGTGATCCGCTAACCAACCGATTACGTCGTGCTTTTTTCCTTGCCACACGACAAAGTAGCCGCCGTCCTGCGCTTCAATATCCACGTGAGCGTTGATCACGCCAAGGGTGGTCAGCACAAGCAAAGTAGCGGCAACGTGACGTTTCAAGACCTGCCCGGCGTGTTGCGGGTTGTCTCTTGAGGCGTTGGGGAAGTCGCCGGCTGAACACTTTTGCCACTTGGGCTGGGGCTTTCGGTTAAAGGCACGTGGCACATTTTTTCGCCATCCCATTGCTGACCACACCAGCAGAGGCCTTCGGCGTTAATGATGCAGGTGCCGCTTCCGCAGCAGCGAGAGTCTTCGGTCATAGGTAGTCGGGGTGGGTAAGCCAATGAGCTACAACCCATAAGCGGCGCCGGTCAATCTCTTAAGCGCTGTGGCCTTTGATGTAGGTCTCTAAAAAGCCGATTTGCTGACCCATCTGGCGAATGCTGTCCTTCACGACATCACCAATGGATATCACGCCGACGACCCGCCCCGCTTCTACGACGGGCAAGTGGCGAAAATTGCGTGAGGCCATCAAGCCCGTGCAGGCTTCGATAGGGTCCTGAAGCTTGACCGTGACCGGGTCGACTGTCATGACCTCTTTGACCAGCACTTGCTTGGCATCCAGGCCAGGTAAAAGCACCTTGATGGCGCAGTCGCCCTGGGTGAGGATGCCCAGCAACTTGTCGTCTTTGATGACCAGGATCGCCCGCACTCTTTTATCTCGCATCAGTTGCAGGGCAACGACCACTTTTTCATCGGGCCCAACGCTGATGGTGACGATGGGTTGAGGCTTTTGCGCTAAGCATGTTTTCACGGTGGTCATGGGGATGCCTCTTGAAAATAGTGTTGTTTATTGGAATTATTCTCGCATGCGCTTGGAATTCGCGCAGACCTTGTCTGGAGTCAATCGCGCTCGCGCAAATTGCTGATCACCCAGCAGGCCACCGCAATCAGCAAAATAGAGCCACTTTCGTACAAAAGTATAGAGGGGTCCCCGTCCTTGCCCTGGAGGATGATGAGACGACTCAATGCCGTCATGGCAATGAACAAAGGAATGGTGATTGGTATCTTGTGACTGCTATAAAACGCGCCAAGCATGCCCAAAACTTCGGCATAGATGAACATCAGCAGCAGATCCTTCAACGCAACGCTGCGCTGCTCGATCAGCAACATGACTTCTTGCACCATGGCGCCGACCGTAAAAAGAGCGATAGTGACCAGAAAACACTTTTCAGTCACGTCAATAATGCGTTTGATCAACATCGAAATCTCCTGCCTCAGTAGTTTGAATTCAATGTTACCAAACGCAAATATCGGCTTTAGATCGCCGAGTTCTTATGAACACCAGTTTTGCCTAGCCCCAAGTAAAAACGCGCCTTTCGGCGCGTTTTTTAATTTTCTACAAACCCTCAAGAAATTTTAGCCTCTGCGCTGCTTATCGCGCACCAAGGCCAGGCAATGGGAACGGTTGCCGACGATTTTGTCGCAGGGGTAGGAGTTGCCCGTTGAAACAGCCTGGCAATAAAACTTGCCGTTACTGGACGACATGTTGTCACAGAGCTTGACTTCTTTTTTGCTTGCCGCCATGCAGATGACCTGTTTGTCTTTATCAAGAACTTTTTCACAGCCGCCATCTTGTGCCTGGCTTAAAGCTGGCGCGAGCAAAACAAATGCTAGCGAGAGCTGGATGAGTTGGGTGAATGGAAAGCGCATGATGCAACCTTTTTGGAAGTTGTATCACTGTAAAAATCTGAATGTTGAAGCGCATTCATTCCACGCTAACCGTAATGTTTTATTACGGCTTTGTAATGCAATCAGCGCCCGCAGGGAAGGGTGCACTCGAGTGTCACCCAACTGTCATTTTCGACATTCAGGGTCAAGGTGCCGCCGTGCACAGTGACAATTTCCCGGCACAGGCTCAAGCCCAGGCCTGAACCAGCAGCCTGAGTGAATTCCTGCTGGTCGGTTTCGCGGTACCTGTAAAAGCGCTCAAAAATGCGATCGTCCAGCCCTGCTGTTGACAAATGCGTGGTGTTGCTGAGGCTGAACACCAGGCTCTTGTCGCTTAAGCGCGCTTTGAAATTGACCTGGCCCTGGGGCCGGTTGTACTTCACGGCATTGCCAAACAAATTGCTGGTGAGCTGCCAAATGAGTTCCTGGTCGGCCACGAAGGTGATGCCGCTGGGCATGTCCACTGAAAAAGTCAGCTCACGGTGCTGGGCCTTGAGGTCATCAACCATCTCGCCGACCATGTCGTTGAGCTTGACGGGCTGCAGGTCCAGACTCACTCCCCCGGCATCGGCTTGTGACAGCATCAGCAGCTTGTTTGAAATTGAAATGAGCCGCTCTACTTCTTCGGCCACCAGCGAGAGCTGAATTTGTAATTGCGACCCGTCTGGGGACTGATTAACCAGCCGGTGCAGGTAGCCCCGGATGATGGTCAGGGGTGTGCTCAGTTCGTGGGCGGCATCGCTTGAAAACCGGGTTGCTCGTGCGTAGCTGCTCCGTAAACGGTCTATGAGTGAGTTGAAGTAGCTTATGAAGCCGGCAAATTCTCGGTAATGCTGCTCAGGGGAGATGTGCTCGGTCGGATTCTTGATGTCAGTGATCGAAAAAGCATTTTGCAGTTTTTGAACGGGCTTTAGAGCAGCTCTCGTCAGCACAACAGTGACCACCACAATAATGACAAGCAGCATGGGCCAAAGGTTGCGCAAGATGCCGTCCCGGGTTTGCAAGATGCCATTAGCTGACCTGGTCAATACATTTTTTTGAACGGCCACATAAAGCAGTCCCTGCTGGTGCGGCGTCCGCAGGATGCGCCAGTCCTGCGCATCGGCCTGGAGATCGGCCATTTCAAAGGGCTGCGCGGTGCTCTGTCCAGCCAGCGGTGTCCAGACGGGGGCTGCTGCGGCCAGCGCCAGGGCCAAGGCTTGTGCGGCGCCTGAGATTGCCGGATCCTTGTCTGCCCAGAACAGGATTTCACCAGGCTGCAGCTCGTCTACGGACTTTTCCAGGTAGCTTTTGATTTGGTCGGTATTGACCGGGCCCGGGGCTGCCCGCAGTTCACGCGCCGCGTGGCGGGCCAGGACTTCGCTTAAATGACTGTGCAAGGGCTCTAAAGCCGAGTTGGCCACCAGCAGCCTCGAGACCCCGCTGAAGGCCACGACGCACAGCGCTACAGTCAGAAAAACGTGAAGTCGGAAAGATCGGTACATGGTAATTAAGGGTTGTTAAGCCGGTAACCTACGCCCCGGATGGTCTCAATGGGAAAGACTTCTTGTGAATAGGGGTCGGGGTTGGACAGCTTTTTGCGCAGCCTTTGAATGCAGACGTCCACCACATTGGTACCGGGGTCGAAATCCACATTCCAGACTTGCTTGAGGATTTGCTGCCTGGAAAAAATCTGACCCGGCGACAACAACAGGCACTCCAGTAGCATGTACTCCCGCTGTGTCAATACGCTGCTGCGCATACCCCATTTGGCCACCCGGCTAAAACGATCGAGTGTGATGCCGCTTTGTGCAATGGTGCTGGCATCGCTGCCGGATTTCCTGGCGATCAGTATTTTGACGCGGACAAGCAGCTCCTCGATAAAGAAGGGCTTGACTAAAAAGTCGTCAGCACCGAGCTCAAATCCGCTCAGGCGGTCTGCCAGGTCGGTTTTGGCTGTCAGAAGGATCACCGGCGTGCTCAGTCCCTTGCGCCGTATTTCAGTCAAGATCTGAAACCCGTCCATCATGGGCAGGGCCACATCCAGCACAAGGGCATCAAAGTTTTTGATCAGCGCGGTATTCAGTCCTCTGAAACCATCAATTTCGTGGTGAACCACGAAACCGGCAGATTCGAAGCCCGTGACAATGAAGTCAGCGATGCGTTGTTCATCTTCAATGAGCAGGATATTCATGCAGTTATTTTGCATGGCATTGCTGTCATGCGTGATTTAGAAATTTTTTTCGACTGCATCGCTAGGGTTGACCTGTCTAAATCGTTAGCAGCTTTATGTTAACTTCTAAGACTTGTTTGACTCACAGCCACAGCCTGCACCATGACAACAATCCACGAAGTTTCACGCGTTGCCGAGGAAGTTGTTCGCGCCGCCGGCGCCATGATCCGCACGGCTTTTCACGACCCTCAACGGCCGGCTTACTCGCTCAAAGGCCGTCAGGACTACCTGACCGCCACAGACGGCGCGGTGGAAGCTTATGTCAAACAAGCCATTGCGAGGCATTTCCCTGAGGACGCGGTGATGGGCGAGGAGACGGGCGGCGTCACTGAGGCGCCGCGGCTGTGGATTGTGGACCCGATTGATGGCACGGCCAACTTTGCCCGGCAGATTCCGCACTGTTGCATTTCGCTCGGGTTTCTGGAGAACGGGCGCGTGATGGTGGGGGCTGTCTACGACGCTTTACACGACGAGCTATTCCTGGCCGAACGCGGGCATGGCGCCCGTCTCAATGGCGCGCCCATCCGTGTCAGCAGTGTGGCGGCCCTGACGGCGGCCACTTTTGAAATCGGCTGGTCCAACCGGACTGCGCCCGAGCCTTACCTGAACCTGGTTCGCTCAGGCGTTGAAGCCGGTTGCGCGGTGCGCCGGGCCGGTTCGGGCACGCTGGGCCTGGCCTATGTGGCTGCCGGC
This sequence comes from Comamonadaceae bacterium, assembly GCA_947505915.1. The sequence goes on along the minus strand of CANNNH010000010.1, from coordinate 11,786 downwards.
CGTACCGAAGCCTATGCAGAGTCACACATCAACTCCTGGGACGTGGCTGCCGGCTTGTTGCTGGTGGAAGAAGCAGGGGGTCGTGTGAATGATTTCTGGACGCCGGGCGCCATTGCCCATGGCAACGAGGTGCTGGCCACCAACGCCATGCTGGCGCAGGAAGTCAGCGCGCTGTGCGGTATCCCGCTAGCACCCTTGTAAAACCGGTGCAGGCACCGGGCCGGCGCCTTCAGTCCTGCAGCAAGACCACGGTGTCGGGGTTGAAGCCCAGGCCCACAAGCTGACCGGGGTTGAGTTGCTCGCTGGTGTTGCCGCTGGCCACCAGCACCTCGCCCAGCTCGGTTTGCAGCGTGTGCTCAAAGTACTCGCCCAGGTAGCTGGACTTGGCCAGCGTCGCCTCCAGCAGCGGTATCTGCACCCCTGAGGTTTGGGCATGCAAGGCAATGCGGCCGGGGCGCACGGCCACGTGTCCTGCGCCGCGGCGCGGGGTTTGGCCTTCCAAGGTCAACTGCAGCTGGCCCAGTTGCACGCGTGTACCTTGCGGCCCCGAGTCCAGAATCTGGCAGGGCAGCACATTGGCTTCGCCAATGAAGTCCGCCACAAAGCAGCTGGTGGGGCGCTCATGCAGCTCGCGCGGGCTGCCGATTTGCGCCACCACAGCGTTGTTCATCACCACAATCGTGTCGGACACCGCCAGGGCTTCTTCTTGGTCGTGCGTGACATAGATGACCGTGAGCTGCAGGGATTGCTGCAATTCGCGGATTTCCTGCCGCACGCGCCGCCGCAGCTTGGCGTCCAGGTTGGAGAGCGGCTCGTCAAACAGCAAGACCATGGGCTCCAACACCAAAGCCCGGGCCACGGCCACGCGCTGCTGTTGACCGCCGGAGAGCTCGTGCGGGTAACGCTGACCGAGTGTTTCCAGGCCCATGAGCTTCATCACTTCCCGGGTCTTGGCCTCCATCACATCGCGGGGAATACGGCTGACTTCCAGCCCATAGCTTATGTTCTCGCTCACCCGCATGTGGGGAAACAGCGCATAAGACTGAAACACCATGGATACATCACGCTCGGTGGCGGGCATCCGGGTCACATCTTTGTCACCGATCAGGATGCGCCCCGAGGTCGCAGTCTCCAGCCCGGCAATCATGCGCAAGGTGGTGGTTTTGCCGCAGCCTGAAGGGCCAAGCAGGGTGGTCAGGCTGCCGGCTTCAAACCGCAGCGAAACCATGTCCACAGCGGCAGGTCCTTTCGGGTTGTAGCGTTTGACAACCTGTTCGAGCACCACCGAAGCCGAATTAGCAAGAGAAAGTGGGTTCATGTTGATCCTGCAAAAGCGGCGGTAGAAGTGCTGTCGCGCATGCCGCGGCGACCGAGTTGACGGCCGCTGGTGATGGCCTGGAACATCAGGACGGCCAGCAGCATGATGACGATCAACACCGTGGAGTAAGCGATGGCAATGCCGTATTCGTTGTTTTCAACGCGGCCGATGATGTAACTGGTGGCCATGTCATGCTGCGCGCTGACCAGAAAAATCACCGCGCTGATGGCTGTCATGGTGCGCACAAAGCTGTAGACCAGCGCCGACAAGATGGCCGGACGGATCAGGGGCAGGGTGATGCGCCTGAAGGTGGTGGCCGAAGAAGCCCGCAAAGTCAGCGAGGCTTCGTCCAGGCTCTTGTCAATCTGAGACAGCGAAGCAATGCCGGAGCGCACACCCACCGGCATGTTGCGAAACACAAAGCAGATCACCAAAATGGCTGCGGTGCCGGTCAACTCGATAGGCGGTACGTTGAAGGCAACGATGTAACTCACGCCGATGACCGTGCCCGGTATGGCAAAGCTGAGCATGGTGCCGAACTCAAACATCTGTTTGCCCGCGAACTGCTGGCGCGTCAGCAGCCAGGCCGTGATCAGGCCTATGGCCGCTGTCAGCGGCGCCGACACCACGGCAATGGTCAAGGTGGTGGCCAGGCTGCTCCAGGCCGAACCTTTCCAGTGCAGACCAAAGTCATTGAAAGCAATTTCAAAGCCCTTGACGTAGTGCTTGAAGGTCAGCGACCAGTCCCGGCCCCACAGCTCGACAAAGCTGCCGTAGATGATCATGAAGTAAATGACCAGGGTAAAGACGGTCCAGGCCAGCGTGATGGCAATTGCGCCGGCGCTGATGAAGCGGGGCAGGGGCGGGTGCATGCCGCCGTCGCCTTTGCCGCTGACGGTGATGTAGCGTTTTTTGCCCAGCCACACGTTTTGCAGCACAAACGCACCCACAGTAAACGCCAGCAAGATGATGGCCAGCACGGCGGCACGGCCCTGGTCGTTTTGCGAGCCCACAATCGCAAAAAACACGTCGGTCGACAAGACGCTGAAATTGCCGCCCAGCACCAGCGGGTTACCGAAGTCGGCCATGCTTTCGATGAAGCCGAGCAAAAAGGCATTGGCTAGTCCCGGGCGCATGAGCGGCCAGGTGACTGTTTTGAAAGTGACCCAGTTGTTGGCGCGCAAGGTTTGCGAGGCCTCTTCCATGGCCGGACTGATGGCTTCAACCACACCGATCAGCACCATGAAAGAAATCGGGGTGAAGGCCAGCAACTGCGCTATAAACACGCCCCAAAAGCCGTAAATCCAGCGCGTCGGCTCAATGCCAAAAACCTGTCCGATCCACTGCGTGACCACACCCGAGAGGCCCAGCAACAAAATCACCGACAAGCCGATGACAAATGGCGGCGTGATGATGGGAAGCAGTGACAGGGATTTGAAAAATCCCTTGAAAGGCACGCGCGTGCGGGTCAGCACCAGCGCAAAAGCCAGGCCCAGCACGGTGCTGCCCAGGCCGACGGCAATGGCCAGGGCCAGTGAGTTCCAGGCCACGCCGCATTGGCCTACCCCATTGAGGCACTGCAGACGCCAGATCTTCGGGTCCAGCAGGCGGTCCAGCAGCGCGCCCAGGGCCAGACCGTCCTCGCCCCGAAATGCCGCCAGGAGCATTTGAAACACCGGCAACATGATGAACAAGGCCACCAGGCCAATGATGCTGCCCAGGCAGCCAGAGACAAAAGGGTCTTGCGTGATGCGTCCGCTGACCGACAGGCCCCAGGTGAGCATCCACAGCATGCACATGCCCGCCACGATCGCGCCGTAGCCCATGCCGAACTGCCGCTGCTCGGTCGGCCCGAACCAATTGCCCAAAACATTGAAAGACCAGCCCTGCAAGCCAAAGCTGTAGCCCTGGCACACCATGTAGACCAGGCCCAGCAAGCCCAGCCAGCCGATCAGCTCTCCGCGTACACGCGCTTGCAAGGGGGCCAGGCTTGCGGCCAGACCCGCAAACGCAATGGCCACCACAGGCGCCAGCCAGAGGTTTTTGCCCTGAAGCAGAAGAAACAATGCCGGCGCGTGCTCCGGGTACAGCGGATAGCCTGAGAGCCACTGGAAACTCCAGAAGCCGTCTTGCAGCATGTACCAGGGGAAAAGAGCAACGCCCGCCAGAAAAACCAGGAGCAGGCCCAGTGCGGGTCTGTCCAAGCCAACAGATTTCATCGGGGGAAAATGCTCAATCAGTTGTTGGGCAAGGAGCCCACTTCATCGTCCCACTTTTTGAGCAAACGCTTGCGTTCGGCGGACGAGCCGTATTTGACGAAGTCGTAGTTGATGAGTTTGATGCGGGACAGATCAGGCGCCAGTGGCGAGACTGCAGCGTCCAGGTTGGATGGCACCTGGAAGGACTTCACATCTTTGGCGCGGCTTTGCGATTCGGCGGTCAATGCCCAGTCGTAGAACTTCTTGGCGTTGTCCAGGTTGCGGGCACCCTTGATGATGCTCATGGAGCCGATTTCATAGCCTGTGCCCTCACAAGGCGTGACCGTCTTGATGGGGAAACCGGCAGCGGCCACGGCTACCGAGTCATGCAGGAACACAATGCCCACCACGGTTTCACCGGAACCTGCAGCCTTGATCGGGGCAGAGCCAGACTTGGTGTACTGGTTGATATTTTTATGCAATGCCTTGAGGTATTTGAAGGCCTCGCCTTCACCCATCATTTGCACCAGCGTGGCCAGAGCGGTGTAAGACGTGCCGGAGGAGTTCGGGTTGGCGATCTGGACCTTGCCCTTGTACACGGGCTTGATCAGGTCGGCCCAGCACTGGGGCACAGGCAGGCCTTGCTTTTTGAGCAACTCTTCGTTGTAACCCCAGCCCAGCGCACCGGAATAAATGCCGATGGTGCGGTCCTTGGAGGCTCTGGCCTGGTTCATGGCGAATTCGGCCACGCGACGGCGATTGGGGGAAATGTAGGCATGGGTGAGGTTTTCCTCGGCAGCCTGCAGGTGCGGGTCACCCGTGCCGCCCCACCAGATGTCACCCTTGGGGTTGGCCGACTCGGCCTTGATCTGGGCATAGGACTCACCCGAGCTCTTGCGTGTCATGTCCACTTTGATGCCGCTGACTTTTTCAAATTCAGTTTTGGCCTGCTGGCACCAGGCTTCGTCAGAGCTGCAGTACAAGGTCAGGCGGCCCTGGGCCGCAGCGGATGCAGAAAAGGCGAATGCGCCCACGCAAACCAGCGAGGTCAGCAGACGGTTGAGCTTGAACATGGATACTCCTAAAGAGATAGCGAAAAGGTTCTTCTATGCTAGCTCAGCCAGAACGGGCAGGCGTCAATCTTTCATTAGGGTATCCGCTAGCCCCGGCGTGTTCAATTTTCTATGGGGGAGCGCTGAAACCGCCTGTGCAGGCCGGCCACGCCCTCATTTCAAGACGACTGCGGCCTTGCCCACTTCTTCAGCGCCGTTGCCGACGCGGCGGGCGCCGTCAAAGCGGCGGTTCCAGTAGGCGGCCGCCAGGCTTTCAATGCGTACTTCGGCGCCGGGCTTGGGTGAGTGAATGAACTTGCCATCACCCACATAAATGCCAACGTGGCTGTAGGCCCGGTGCATGGTGTTGAAAAACACCAGATCGCCGGGTACCAGTTCTTTTTTGTCGATGCGCTGCGTGTCAGCGGCTTGTTGTTCGGCTTTGCGGGGAAGCACCAGTCCGACGGTCTGCTCGAATATGGCTTTGACAAAGCCGCTGCAGTCAAAGCCGGTTTCTACCGTGCCGCCCCCGCGCTGATAAGGCACGCCCAGAAATCCCATGGCGTGAACCACCAGCTCAGAGGCTTTGTTGGTGACGCTTTGGCTGGCCTGCGACATTTGCGAGAGCAGGCCTTTATGGGCCAGCCAGCTGCCGAGCTCGTCACTGACCGAGGGGGTGTTTTGCGCCGCCGCCGAACCCGACCACGTAATCACGGCCAAGGCCAGACAGGGTGCTAAAAAGGGCTTGAGGGGTCGAAAACGCATCGCCGGAGCTTACTGAAGTGGCGGCCTGCGGTCAAGCCCCACGTCAGCCGGCCGGACCACTGTCACTGTTGAGCACGCTGGCCTGGCGCAGCCGGTTGGGAGCCAGCGCGCCGGCTGAGTCGAGGATGGGGTAGGCAATCGAGCAGATGTGCGAATTGATGCGTTTGAGGTCGCTGATCAGGTCAATGTGCAGTGAGCTGGTCTCTATGCTTTGCACCGTTTGCTCGGAAAGCCGGGTCAGGTGAGTGCCGGCGTAGGCGCGTTCAAGATCACGAAAACGGGCTTTTTCCTCAAGGAGCTTTTGTGCATCGCGCACGTTGCTATTGAGAAATACGCTCATGCCCAGGCGCAGATTGTCGATCAGCCTGGCATGCAGCTCGCAGATTTCAGCCATGCCCGCTTCCGAAAAGCGGCGCCCGGGCTTGATTTTTTTGTCCTCGATGTCAATCAGGATGCGCTCGATGATGTCGCCCACCTGCTCCATGTTGATGGTAAAGCTGATGATGTCGGTCCAGCGCCGGCTCTCGTCTTCGGCCAGTGCTTCGCGGGATATTTTGGTGAGGTAGTACTTGATGGACGAGTACAGCGCATCGACCACATCGTCCATCTTGCGCAGCTCTTGCGCCAGTGCCAGGTCACCGCGCTTGATGACCTCGAGCAAGCCGCGCAGCATGGTCTCGACCACATCCGCCTGGTGCAGTGCTTCACGGGCCGCGCACGAAATAGCCAGCGAAGGCGTGGCCAGCGCTGAGGGATCTAAATGGTGAGAGCGAGCGCTCAGCGTGTTCTTGGGCGGCTTGGGCAGCCAGACCTCAACACGGCGTGCAACCGGTGTCGTGAGGCCCAGAAAGACCAGTGCAACCAGGGCGTTGAAACTCAGATGAAACAGCACCACCACACTGGCCGGCTCACCCAAAAAGGGGCGTACATGGGTGAGCCACAGGCTCAGCAGGGGGATCATCAGTGCCACCCCCAGCACCTTGAAGATCAGGTTACCCAGAGGCACTTGCCGAACTTCGACGGCCGAGCGGGCCGTGGTCAAAACGGCCAGTAGCCCGCTACCCAAGTTGGCGCCTAGCACCAGTCCAAGTGCCACCTCCAGCGGCACCACCCCCGAAGCTGCCAGCGTGGCAGTCAGCAACACGATGGCCAGACTTGAATATGAAACGAGGGCCAGAAAAGCGCCCACGGTGATCTCCAGCAGCAGGTCGCTGCTCAGAGAGGCCAGCAGCGCTTTGACAGCAGGTGCGGCTGTCAGCACGCCGGTGGCTTCTGTCACCAGGCGCAGTGCCAGCAGCATCAGCCCCAGACCAATCAGCACGCGGCCAAAGCGTCCGGCGTTGCTGTCCTGCCTGGAGATGAACAGCACCACACCGACAAAAATGAAGAGCGGCGAGAGCCAGGACAGGTCAAAAGAAAACACCACCGCCATCAGGCTGGTGCCGACATCGGCGCCCAGCATCACCGCCAACGCCAGCGGCAGGCTCACCAGGCCCTGGCCGACGAAGGAAGAGATGATGAGCGCGGTGGCCGTGCTGGACTGCACCAGGGCCGTTACGCCCAGGCCCGCCAGGGCTGCCGCAAGCCGGTTGTTGATGCTGCGAGTCAGGATGTCACGCAGGTCGGCGCCAAACACCCTCAGGATGCCGGTGCGTACCAGGTGCGTGCCCCAGACCAGCAGCGCAATGGCAGCCAGAAGATTGAGTAAATGCGTCATCGAATTTTAAAAAGTCCTTGGGTTCAAGGCGCTTAGACAGCGGGCGGCTTGGCAATCATCCATTCATGGGCCGGGTCGTTGCGAAAGACCCAGAAACGCTGCGGGCCGGCCATCACATTGAGGTAATACAAGTCATAGCCATGCGGCGCCACCACCGGGTGGTAGCCGCGCGGCACCATCACGACATCATGGTCCTCGACGGCGCAGGCTTCATCCAGGCTGCGGTCATCGGTGTAGACACGCTGAAAGGCAAATCCCTGCGGCGGGTTCAGCCGATGGTAGTAGGTCTCTTCCAGCTGAGTTTCGGTGGGCGGCGTTTCGCTGTCGTGTTTGTGCGGCGGATAGCTCGATGAGTGGCCGGCCGGGGTGATGACCTCGACCACCAGCAAGTGCTCGGCACCCGGATCGTCATGCGGCAGGATGTCGCAGACATAGCGCGTGTTGCTGCCCGTGCCGCGCACGCTGCGCCGCATACCGGCCGGATCAATCAGCCGCAGCGGCCGCGGCGCCTGGGTGGCAGGTGCCGTGCACAGGGCGATCTCGGCGTTGCGCGTGGCGCACACGCTCAGGCTGTGGCCCGGCGGCACGTAGATGGCGGCAGGCGCCATGTCGTCAAACACACTGTTTCGCACTCCCAGCCCTGCAAAGTGCTGGCCCTGCACGGTGACATTGACTGTGCCGCTGAGCACCACCAGGCACAGTTCCTTGTCGCCGGTGTTCAGGCTTTCGGTCTCGCCGGTTGCCAGGCGCAGGGCGCGAAAGCCCACATACGTCCAGCCGGCGCGCTCGGGTGTGATGTTGACAATCTCGCGGCCTTGCGGCGCCGATTTGACCAACAGGGGGCTCACCATGTCAGGCGCCTGCCGGGTTGGCGTTCAGGCGATCGACAATGCCTCGCAGCGTCTGAAAGCCTTTTTGCGCGTAGACATAGCTGGGGGCCAATGCCGGGTCTTGCTCGGCTTCAACCACCAGCCAGCCCTGGTAACCGGCTGCATGCAGGGTCCGCAAAATGGCGTCGTAATCAATCACGCCGTCACCCGGCACGGTGAAGGTGCCGTTGAGCACGCCATTGAGAAAACTCCAGCCGTCATTGCGCGCCTGCGCAATGACCTTGGGCCGCACATCCTTGCAGTGCACATGCACCACGCGGGTCACGTGTTTTTTCAGCAGCAGGTCGGGTTCGGTGGCGCCGCCAAAGTAGGCGTGGCCGGTGTCATATAGCAGGCCCACGCTGGCGGGGTCTGTTAGCGCCATCAGGCGGTCCAGGTCGTCGGGCGACTCGACGTAGGCGCCCATGTGGTGGTGGTAGGCCAGCGTGATGCCGTAGCTTGTTTGCAGGTGTGCACCAAAGGCATTCAGCCGTTCTGCGTAGGCTTTCCACAGCACATCACTGGCAAAGCGGGGGCGCTTGGCCAGCGGCGTGTCGATCTGGCCCTGGATGGTGCCGGCGCATTCGCCGTAGACCACCACCTTGACGCCGTTGTATTGCAGCTTGCTCATATGCGGCTTGCAGCGCTCGATTTCTGCCGCTACGCTGTCCTCGGCCAGAAAGCCCGAGTACCAGCCAGAAACGCAAGCCAGACCAAAGGCATCGAGCTTGGCCTTGAGGGCAGGGCCGTCTTTGGGAAATTTATTACCCAGCTCGAAGCCTTCGTAGCCGATTTCCTTGCCCTCGGCCAGCGCGGTTTCCAGCGCAGTTTCACCGCCCAGTGCGGGCAGGTCGTCGTTCATCCAGCTCAAGGGGTTGATGCCTATGCGTACATTCCAGCTCATGGGGTCGTTGCTCCGTTTGTGCGTGATTGCGTTAGTCGTTGCGGCTTGCGGCTGGTGTCATGAGCGCTGGTCTTGCCGGCCGGCCTGGTAACGCTGGTGCGCTTCGTTCACCTGCGCCCGTTCAGACACTTCGGGAATAGCCACCTCCCACCAGCAGCCGCCGTCAGCGGTGGTGCGAGTGTGCGTGGTGTCAATGACGATCACCTGCGTGTGCTTGGCCTCCCGCGCACGGGTCATGGCTGTATGGAGCTCGTCCAGGTTGGCGACATGCACGCCGTGGGCGCCAAGGCTTTGCGCATGCAGGGCGAAATCAATCGCCGGCATCTGCCCGCCTTCGGGCACGCAGTCGCTCAGCATGTTGTTGAAGCTGGCACTCCCCGAGGCGGTTTGCAGCCGCTGGATGCAGCCGTAGCCCCGGTTGTCCAGCACGGCGATGATGAGTTTGTGCCCCAACATTACCGAGGTGGCGATTTCAGAATTCATCATCATGTACGAGCCGTCGCCCAGCATGACGATGACTTCCTGCGCGGGCCTGGCCATCTTGACGCCCAGCCCGCCCGCGATCTCGTAGCCCATGCACGAGAAGCCGTATTCAACGTGGTAGTTGCCGGGCAAGCCGGCACGCCACAGCTTGTGCAGCTCGGCGGGCAAGGTGCCGGCGGCGCACACCACCACGTCGGTTTGGTCACTGCGTACAGCCGAGTCGCGCACCGCGCCAATCACTTCGGCGTCGTAGGGCAGCACGCCGGCTTCAGGCTTGGCGCTGGTCAGCACTTGCACGCGTGCGTTCCAGTCTTGCGCCAGGCTGCGGGCCTGGGCTGTGAAAGCTGCGGGCGCCTGCCAGCCGGCCAGTGCCTGCGTGAGTTGCGCCAGGCCGCTGCGCGCATCGGCCACCAGCGGCAGGCTGCGCCATTTGCCGGCGTCGAAGGGCTGCACATTCAGGCTGATGAGGCGGGCGCCAGTGAACAGACTGTGCGAACCGGTGGTGAAGTCCTGCAAGCGGCTGCCAATGGCCAGCACCACGTCGGCCTGAGCGGCCAGGGCATTGGCTGCAGGCGAGCCGGTCACGCCGACAGCGCCCAGGTTCATCGCATGGTCCCAGGGCAGGCTGCTCTTGCCGGCCTGGGTTTCGACCACCGGAATGCCATGCTGTTCGGCGAAGGCCCGCAAGGCGTCCCAGGCTTGGCTGTACAGCACACCGCCGCCGGCAATGATGAGCGGGCGCTGCGCGCTGCGCAGCAGGGCCGCGGCTTGGGCCAGTTCGTGGCTATCTGCGGCTGGCCGGCGAAAACGGAGCATGGCCGGCTGCAAAAAATCCTCCGGGCAATCAAAAGCGTGGGTCTGCACGTCTTGTGGCAAGGCCAGGCAGACCGGGCCGCAGGCGGCCGGGTCGGTCATGACCTCCACTGCGCGGGGCAGAGCCGTGAGAATTTGCTCCGCACGGGTGATGCGGTCAAAGTAGCGCGTGACCGGACGAAAAGCGTCGTTCACGCTCAGATCGCCTTGTTGAAAGCTCTCTAATTGCTGCAATACCGGGTCAGGAGCGCGCGAGCTGAAGGTGTCACCCGGCAGCAGCAGTACCGGCAGCCGGTTGACATGCGCCAGCGCGGCGGCCGTGAGCAGATTGCTGGCCCCGGGACCGATGGAGCTGGTGACAGCCATGATGCGCTGGCGGAACTGAGCCTTGGCGTAGGCGATGGCAGTGTGCGCCATGGCTTGCTCGTTGTGCGCGCGCCAGGTGGGCAGCGTGGCGCGTTCGGCCCACAGGGCTTCACCGAGACCGGCCACATTGCCATGACCAAAGATCGAAAAAACACCGGCGCAGTAGGGCACAACGCTGCCGTCAGCGGCCTCCATACGCAAAGCCGCAAGGTGTTTGACCAGGGCCTGCGTCATGGTCAGGCGTCGGGTGGCGCGGGGGGTCTTCATCGGGTCGTGTCCTTGGACTGGCGTGTCATGGGGCGGCTCAGGCCGGCTGCATGCGTGCGCGCCAGGCGTCCACCAGGTATTCAAAATTATGCGCGACCTCGTTGACCAGGCTCTGGTCATCCATGCTGCCCAGCAGCCAGCGCTGGGAAGCCGGTGCCCACAGCGATCGGCCCACCGCAAAACCTTTGACCACCGGGTTGTGTGCCAGCCTGAAGCTGGCGGCAAGTTCCGGTAGCGGCTGGTTCAGACCCAGAATGACGGCGCCCCGGCACTGCGGATCGCGCTCGGCGATCAGCGCTGCCAGCGCCTGCCAGCCGGCTTCGGCCATGGGTGCGAGCTTCCACCATTCGGGTTGAATGCCTAGGTTGTAAAAGCGTTTGACGGCGCGCAGCACCGCGTCATCTTCCGAGCCGGCCGGCGTCATGGCGGCGGGGCAGATGATCTCGAGCAGCAACTCGTTGCCGCTGTCGCGCGTGGCTTCCCACAGTTCGCGGATGTGCAACTCCTGGTCCAGACGCAGATCGACCGGGTCGTCCGGGTGGTAATGCACCAGACACTTGACGACCTGCTCGACCGGCCAGCGGCGCAAGGCGCTGCCCACAGACAGAGTGCCGTCAAAGCGCAAGGGCCGCGAGCCAGGCAATTCAACCGGCCGACCGACCCACCAGCCGCGGCCGGTGGCACTGGCCAGCGCTTGCATGCCGTAGTCACCGCCGTCCACCAGCAGGCCGCCACGCCCTTGTAATTGCCTGCTCTGGTACACATGCTCAAAGGCTTGCACCAGCAATTTTTTAATCACACTGATCCGCTCTTCGCCAACGCCCGCAATGCGTGCCATGTCGTAGAACTGACTGCGATGGTCAAAGGCCATCACGCTGAGTTCGTCCCACTGCTTTCGCGCCGGGGTGGTGCGGTGCAGGTGGGCGAGCTGGCGGTCGGCATCGACCTTGGGGTTGCGGCTGCCACTGAACCAGTGCGCCAGCTCGGCCGGTGTCGGCATGGCCGGCGCGCAAGCATGGCGCGACACGACGATG